>JANXZI010000582.1 GCA_025355595.1 Spartobacteria bacterium | reverse complement strand
GGATTTTGCGAGCACGCCCTCCGCGTGCGCCCACGTGAACTCGCGGAGGCTCGACCACACGCTGTTTGCCGCGGCATCGGCGAGCATCTCCGCGCCGGGCCACGTCTGTTTGATTTCACCGGCGAGCGCAGCGTTTGCCTCGGCAGGGCCGCCGAGGCGCGCGAGCAGGCAGTCATCATTCCGCACTCCGCATTGCTCGCGGCTGCCGCCGCGCCCCTGCGGGTTGCCTTCGGCAGGCTGTCTCGCTCCGCTCGGCTCCGCGTTCCGCGTTTCGAGGTAGTCGAGCGCGTCAAGTTCCCAGCGCGAGGATGCGGCTTGCGCGATGCGGGCGGCGACTTCCGTGACGTTGGCGCACGGGATGCGGAGCGTGAGCCACGACTGCGGCATTGGGAAAACTTTGAACGTGACCTCCGTGATCACGCCGAAGCGCCCGCAGCTTCCGACGAGGAATTTCGGGATGTCGAAGCCCGCGGCATTTTTCACAACTTTCGCGCCGCCGCGCAGAAGCTGGCCGGTGCCGTCGGCAAATTGCACGGCGAGGATGAAATCGCGCACGCCGCCGTAGCGGAAGCGGCCCGGCCCGCTGAGTCCCGCGGCCACGGTGCCGCCGATGGTCGCACCCGAGTCCATGAGCGGGGGATCGAACGGCAGATACTGTCCGCGTTCCGCGAGCGCCAACTGGATTTCGCGGAGCGGCGTGCCTGCGAGCGCGGTGAACGTGAATTCGCCAGGATCGTAGGCGATGATCCCGCTGAGCCCGCGCGTGGAAATCAGTGCGACATCCCCGTGCGCTGCTGAGACTGCCGAGAGCCGCAGCTTCGTCCGCGCGCCGATGGCGAGCACACGCGGATGCGTGCGGATGGCGTCGCAGAGTTCGTTCGCAGTGGCGGGAGTGAGCACCGGAGGCTTATTTCAGATGTCATGCAAAGGCGCAAAGACGCTATGCGCCAATTTGCAGTTGGAAACTTGGACCCCGTTGCCATTGGCGAGTCCCGCGCTTGCCACGCGCGCAAAACCCCGCCACTTTTCCGCCGTGCAAAAAAAAAGCAGCCGCCGACTCGCCCGCGTGAACGCGCTCGCGGAAAAGCTGCGCTTCCTCCCGCACCTCAGCGAACACGAAAGGGTGCTCTACGCGTGGAGCCTCGCGGCGACGCCCGACGAAAGGTGGCAGCGGCACGAGAGCTATCTCCGATCGGTGCTCTCTTCGCGGCCCTGCAAGCGGGAAAAATAAAGTTCATCGTGATCGGCATGACGGCCGCGATCATCCAGGGCGCGCCGGGCGTGACTCTCGACACGGACCTGTGGGTGCAGGTGCCCGAGCGGCAATACATGCGGCTCATCAATCTCTCGCTGCGTCTCGGTGCGACGATGGTGCGGCAGACGGTGGTCGCACTCGCGGATGGCAAGCTCGTGAACTTTTGCTACGGCATCAGCGGCGCGGCGTCATTCACCACGGAGTATCGCCGCGCGAAGCTGATCGAATGGGAAGGCGCAGTCGTGCGGGTGCTCCCGCTCGAACGCATCATCCGCAGCAAGGAGGCGGCGGATCGCGACAAGGATCGCGCGGTGCTCCCGCTGCTGCGCGACATTGCGGCGAGCCGGAAAAAGCTGCGCATCCGGCGATAGCCCGCCTCGCCACCGCCTGAAAATCTCCGACGAGGCCGGGGTGCAGCCGTTGCCAGGACGCTGGCTACTTCTTCGGCAGAAAAGGATTCACCACGCGCACGCCGCCGTAGTCCTGTCCCGAGTTCAGATCCTCGGAATACACCGTCGCGCAGCCCATCCGCTTCGCCGCGGCGAGGATTTGCGCGTCGAAGTGGCCGATTTGAAAACGCTCGGCGATTTGCACAGCTTCCAGCACGAGCGTGCCGTCCACCGCCGCCATCGGGAACGCCATCCACGTCTCGATCCATCGCCGCGCTTCGGCGCGTGCGAGCGGTTTGGGCTGCCGGGGCGAGGTGCTCGCCCGGATGAACTCCGCCGCCACTTGCGCCGACCACGCCCAGTCTGCCGCCTGCACCAGTTCCCGCGCGGCGCGTGCCTTTTCCGCCTCCGGCGGATGCGTGCTCACGGCGTAGAGCAGCACGTTCGTATCGAGGAAGCACTCAGCCACGGGCGTTGCGCTCGTCGCGCGTCATCGCGGTGCCGGCGCTAAACTCCCAGTCCGGCGCGGCGAACCGCTCGCGCATCACCCGGCGCGCTTCCTCCACCGACACTGCGTCCCTCGGCAGCAGCGTGGCCGTCACTTCGCCGTCCTCGATGATGTCGAGGCGTTCGCGCCGTAAAATGGCACGATCCAGAATCGCCGGATCGCGATGGATTTCCTCAAGCGTCGTGTTCATGCCGCGGAAAGTAGCACGCAGCCCGCTGCTCTGGCAAGGCGGCGAAGCGATCACAGATGCCCTTCCTCAGCCTCGAAATGCTCATCAAGAGCAAGACCACCTGCCGCGAGCAGGATCGCGCGGATTTGGTGCGGCTGCGCGACCTGCTGCAGATGAATCGCAAGCGCAAGGACACGGCAAACTGAAGCGGATAATCAGTCCGGCCCTCGTCCTTCTGTCAAGAAATGACCCCTGACCCCTATTTCCCCTATTTCCTCTGACCCCTATTTCCTGACCCTATTTCCTCCTTGTTTCATCCCTTGTTTCATCCCTTGTTCCACTATTTCGTCCGTAAGTGAGTGCCATTCCAGTCTGTCTCTTGTTCCAATGGACGCTCGACGCCGTCTCCA
>JANXZI010000566.1 GCA_025355595.1 Spartobacteria bacterium | reverse complement strand
CCTTGATGACGGCGTGCGCGTTTTCGCCCGTGCGCATGACGACCACACCACCGACGACCTCGTGCCCGTTCACATCGAGCGCGCCGCGGCGGAAGTCGCCGCCGACCTCGATGCGCGCGACATCGCGCAGGAAAATCGGCGTGCCCTCGCGTTCGCGCAGGACGACGTTTTCGAGGTCCGTCGCGCTCTTCACGAGGCCGAGTCCGCGCACGACAAACTCCATCCCGTTTTCCTCGATGACGCGACCGCCGACATTCAGGCTGCTCTGGCCGACTGCGGTCATCACCTCGTCGAGGGACACGCCAGCCGCTTTCATTTTGAAAGACGACACCTCGACCTGCCACTGCCGCACAAAGCCGCCGACGCTCGCGACCTCCGCGACACCGGGCACGCTCTGCAATGCGTAGCGGATGAAGTAATCCTGCTCCGCGCGCAGTCGCCCGAGATCGTAGCCTCCCTGAGTCGCGCGCTTTGGATCCACGTCGAGGTAATACTGATAGACCCAGCCGAGCCCGCTCGCGTCCGGGCCGAGTTTTGGTGCGACGCCCGTGGGGAGGCTGTCGCCGATGGAGTTCAGCCGTTCGAGGACGCGCGAGCGTGCAAAGTAGTTGTCCACATCATCGCGGAAAATGACGGTGAGCAGCGAGAAGCCGAACATGCTCTGCGCGCGCACGGCCTTCACGCCCGCGAGTCCCTGAAGCTGCGTGGAGAGCGGATAGGTGACCTGATCCTCGACCTCGCGCGGCGCGCGGCCTTCCCAATCCGCGAAGACGATCACTTGATTTTCGCTGAGGTCGGGGATCGCATCCACCGGCGCGCGGCGCACCTCGAAAATGCCGAGCGCGATGAGCAGCAGCGTGGCGCACGCGACGAGGAAACGGTTCCGCAAGGACCACTCGATGAGCTTCGGGATCATCGTTGTGTAGCCGCCGATGTGAATCGGCGGGCTGATTGAGGTGCACTGCGTGATGGGGAAGTGCCCGCGCTTTTACAAGCGCGGCTACGAGTAGTTTTCACGGCCGCACCTCCGCGCCGCATTCGAGCATCTCCGCACCCCACCACGGGTTTTTGAGTTTGCTGCTGACTTGCACCCAGCGCCCGCGCTCCTTTGGCGCGCTCGGCACCGCGCCCTTCGCCATGTCGCATGCGAAGATTTTCACGGCGTCGAAACCGTCGTCCTCGCGGCGGAGATCCAGCGCGAAGTCGGCGGCGGCCTCGCTGAGCGGATAGAAGGCGGCGCGCTGCGCGGCGAGGTCGGCGGTGTCCGGCAGTTTCGTGAGCGTGGCGAGTTTCTTCACGCGCTCGCCGAACTGCGCCCCGAGCGCGGCGGCGAGTGGCGCAAGCGTGGCCGCCGACGTGCGGAAGTCCGCCGCCTTGTCCGCGGCGAGCGCTTCGCCGAGCGATGAGACGGCGGCGATGAAGTCGAGCGCGGCCTTGCGCTGCGGTTCGGCGAGTGTGTTGCGCTGCGCCGACGGCGGAGCGGGCGGACGGTTGATTTGCGACTGGCCGTCGAGCAGCAGATTTCCGGAGGTCACGACGCGATCTCCCTCGGCGAGGCCGCCGGCGATTTCCCACAGCGCATCGCCGGCGACGCCGACCTGCACATCGCGCGGCTCGTACACGCCTGCGCTTTTTTCCACATAAACGATCGGCCTGCCTGCGGGCCACAGCACGGCGCCGCGCGGGACGGTGAGCGTCGGCGCAGTCTCCGAGGCGATGCGGCCCTCGGCGAAAAGCTTGTGCAGCAGTTCGTGGCGATGCTTGCCGGGTTCGTTCGTCACGGGGTTGTCGAGCACGGCGCGCACTTTCGCGCTGCGTGTCTCCATGTTGAGATTTGGGTCTATGAATGTGATCGGCACGCGCATCACGCGGCCGGGCAGCGCGGGTGTGCTGATCTCGACCTCCGCGCCCATTTTCACCCACTGGAGATCCCGCTCATACACGTCGAAGACGAACCACATCTTCGAGAAGTCGGCGACCTCGAAGAGCAACTCGCCCTCCTTCACGTACTGGCCCTCGTACACTTTGCGCGCCACGACGGTGCCCGTGATCGGCGAGAGGATTTTAAGTTCCGACGGCACCTGGCCGCGGGCGGTGGCGGTGTCGAGCTCGATGCCGGACATGCCGTAGCGCAGGAGGCGCTCGCGGATGCCGGCCATGAGCTGATCGCGCTCGGTTGATTTTGGCTGGCCCGCGAAGGCCTGATATTCGGCGAGCTTCGTGCGGAGTACGGGGCTGTAGAGCGAGGCGAGCGGCTGGCCGGCGGTGACTTCCGCGCCGACGAAATTCACGAACAGTTTTTCGATGCGCCCGTCTGCGGTGGCACTCAGTCGGTTGTGCTTGCTGTCGTCGTCGTCCACCATACCCGCGACGCGAATCGTGCGGCGGATGCTTTGCTTCACCACCGGCACGGTCTCGATGCCGGTGACGGTGACGCCCTGCTTGCCGAGCGTGACAAGCTTGGTGTCGGCATCGAAACCCGATTCGCCCTCGTAAACGGGCGAGAGCGCCATGCCGCAGATCGTGCAGCGGCCCGGCTGGTCGGACTTCACCCACGGGTGCATGGCGCTCTGGTAATAGAGCACTTTTCGCCCGGAAGGCGCGGGTTCGTGCGAAGGTCCGCGCTGGCCCAACCACCAGCCGGAAAATGCGGCGGCGGCGATGAGAATGAGGATGAGAAATTTTTTCATGAGTCTGAGAGTTTGCGTTGACGTTCACCTGGCCCTCCGCGCGTTCGCCGCGCGTGGGCACACCTCTGGCGTCAGCTCACTCTCAGACCATCCACCTGCAGCGCACCGACTGGAAAGTATGCCCGGCGCTGCCTGCACACCGCGCATGATTTTCCACGGGGAAAATATCGCGCACCACCGGAATGGCGATCATCGGCGCATGGGAGGGGAGGAGCGCGGCGGGCTGCGCACCGGGCGAGACACGCGGCGGCGGCGTGGCGGGCGGCTGCGTGGGCGTCCGGTTTTCCTGCGCGCGGCAGCACGCGCCTGCATCCGCATTCTTGCAGCACCCGCACCGGCGGCCGGCCGCGGGCGCGCCGCAGTCCGCCGCACCGCCCGCGGGCACGGTGGCGAGGCTCATCGCGATGGCGATGAATACCCGGATGAAATTTGAAATGACGGCCTGCATCTCTGCCACCTTAGTAAACCGGGCGCGGGGAATGTTCAAAGGGATCGTGCGGACTGATGGGCAGTCTCCCAGTTTGCCCGTTTGAAAGTTGAGCGTTGAACGTTGTTCCCGCCGCAGGCGACCGTGTGATTCAGCACGCGGGTTCGGAAGCCGAAAGGCAGCGGCGCGGGGCTCAACGTCAAACGTTCAACTTTCAACGCTTAACTTCAAAATCGGACACTGCACACTGATGGCGGGGCGTGACATGCTTGCCAGCCAGCCTACTCTATTCTCTTACTCTGCCCGCACGGACTGCCCACCCGCGCCGCCCGACCCCGCATGAATCCCGAACCCACGAGACGCCCCACACCTATCGCCGCGCCACAACCTCCCACGGAGTCGCTCGTGGATTTGCTCGAGGAGGCCGTCATCGTCGCGGGCAGGGATGGCCGCATCATCGAGTGGAACAGCGGCGCGACGCGTGTCTTCGGCTGGACGCCGGACGAGGCGCAGGGGATGTCCGTCCGTGCGCTGCAATCCGCGGAGGCGATGCGCGGCCTTTCTTCCGCGGTGCAGCAGGTCTTCGGGAACGACACGCAGTGGCACGGCGAGACGGCCTTTGTCCGCAAGGGCGGCGAGACGGGATCCTGCGAGGTCGTGGCGCTGCCGCTCAGCGAGGAGCGCGTGCTGCTGAGCATGCGCGACGTAACGGCGCGGCGGAGAAAGTTCGAGCAGGTCTCCGAGGAGCGCCACCTCCTGCGCACGCTGATGGATGGCATCCCGGACATCATCATTTTGAAAGACACCGAGGCGCGCTACGTGATGATCAACCGCGCGCACCGGATGCTCACGACCTGCCCGGACGAAGAGGTGCTCGGACGCCGCGTGACCGAACTGGGCTTCCCGGAAGAGCTCGCGCAAGGCTACCTGGAGGACGACCTGCGGGTTCTGCACACGGGGGTCGCATTGGTGAACCGCGAGGAGCCTTTCAGCTTTCCCGATGACAAGCGCGGATGGTTCCTCACGAGCAAATACCCGCTCCACGACACCGGCGGACATTTGCTCGGCCTGATCGTGGTCGCCCGCGACATCACGGATCTGAAGCGCGCGGCTGACGATCTCACCGACGCGCGGATGCGGCTCTCGCAGCACATGGATAATTCGCTGCTGCTCGTGGCCGAACTCGACGCGGAACTGCGCGTGACCCGCTGGGCGGGCCGTGCGGAAAAGATGTTCGGCTGGACATCCTCCGAGACCATCGGGCGCACGCTGGACGAGATGAAGGTGAATCATCCCGACGAGGCCGGGCGCATCGTCGGG
>JANXZI010000478.1 GCA_025355595.1 Spartobacteria bacterium | reverse complement strand
AGATTTTTCTCATCGAGTTCGAGCACACGATCCATCTGCGCGGTGCAAAGGACGATGCAGCCGTTCGAGGGCACGCTGCCGCCGCTGAGACCTGTGCCGCTGCCGCGACCGACGATGGCGACGCGGTTTGCCGCCGCGTATTTTATGATGGCGACGATTTCGTCAGCCGTCTTCACCATCACCACGATGGCGGGCACGCCGCTGAGGGCTGCGGTACCATCGTAGCCATACGAGAGCAGATCCTCGCGCGAGTGGAGCACGCGCGCGGGTTCGAGCAGGACGGTGAGGTCGGCGGTGAGATTCGGCATGGGCGAGCATTATCCGGGATTGCGGCGCATGCGCAAATCGGAACGGCGGCACGCGTGTTGCTTGAAGAGCAGGTATGATTGGCCAATCCACGCATGCTGCCGCACGTCCGGAGGGAGCAGAAACCCTGCGCCACGGCCGGGTGTTGTCTGCGTTGCGTGGGTGGAAAAGGCGCACGGGACTGGCGCTGATAGAAGTGATCGTCGGTATTGGCATCATCACGCTCACGTCCGCGACCGCCCTCTGGGCGCTCGGCAGCGCCAATCGGCTGGCCACGGTGAACCGTAATTTCACGGGAGCCAAGACGCTCATCCAAAATAAAATTGACGAGGTGCTGTGCGTGCCATTCCACGCGTCTTCCACGCCTCCGGTGCTGACTGCCGGCACGACGAGCGGGTTGGTCACGGTCAATGCCGGTCCGCCCGCCATCACCGGCACGATGACGACGAATGTCCTCGTGACGGATCCCGCGCTCGGCATCCGCGAGGTCAAAGTCACGGTCGCCTATCCATACAATGGGGCCATCTACTCGCTGTCCATGGCGACGGCCCGCTGCCCCGACTAGTTCGATGCTTCCTCGTTTATCCTCCTTCCGGCACGGGTTCACGCTCGTGGAAATGGCCATCGCCGCCGCGTGCGTCGTCATCGCGGGCGGCACCGCGATGGTTTTTCTCCAGTCAGCGACCACCCTTTTCCTGACCGGGCATACGGCGAATCGCTCCAATCAACTCGCGTATCTCACGATGGATCGTCTCGCGCGGGATGTGCATTCCTCCATTGAAATTCCTGCGCTGACGGATGCCGCCGGCGGGACGATCACGCTCACCGGCGCTGGGCCTGTGAATGCCGCGGGGATCCGTTTCCGTATCTACGCTGGCGGGCCATTTCTCATCCCGGACGCCACGACCGCCGACTCGTCATCGCTCACCGTGAATACGACGGCCACCGCGCAAAGGCCGCGGCCCGGTCAGCTCGTCGCGGTCCCCTCGGTGCAGGCAAATGGCACCTCGCAGGATTTGTTCGCGCGCGTGGCCTCCATCGGCGCATCCGGCACCACAATCCCCATCACGCTGACTGGCGCGCTCGGCAGTTTCGCGCATCCGCCGGTGAGCACCGGCCCATTCATCCCGACGAATACGATGGCGCATCTCGTGGATGAGGTCGCCTACATTGTGGTCACCCCGGCGGCGTCCGGCATTCCCGAACTTCGTTTCTATCCCCACGCCATGAGCGTCACGTCGGACGGCGCGGCGGTTTTTAATGATCCCGTGAACTTTGTGATCGTCACCGCGAACATGGCGGCATCTCCGCTGCCCTTCGCGATGGCGCTTGGCGATCGGGGTGTTGCGGTGAACCTCACGGTCCAAGACGCGGAATCCTCCAACCGGGTCAGAAGCATTTTCATGAAAAATTTCACCATCGGTTCCACCGCGGCACCGGTGCGGATTTACCCACGATCGCTCGGCCTATGAAACTCGCCCTTCACGCACTCCACCGCGCAGAACGCGGCAGCGTCATCATCACCGCGATGGCCATCGTCATTGTCGTGGGCGTCGCGGTCGGCACCGCCCTTTCTCTTTCCTCACATGTCGCACGCAATTCCCAACGCTCGCGCCAGCACGCTTCCGCCGAGAGTGTGGCTGATGGTGGACTCGAAGTGATGTATGCGCGGTGGTGCGACGCGGGCCGCGCGGCCCTGCAGAGCAATCAAGGCTTGCCGACAACTTCGAACATCGCCGCGATAAGCGGGTTGGCCGCAGCGCCGGGGCCGGCCAGCACTCCAGCTTACCCGGATTTCGCCGGCTGCACTTTTGCCAATTATTCGCTCCAAGCGCTTAATGCCGCGGGCGCGCCCGTGTTGAGCGGGCCGCCCTCGGTCGTGCTGGTCCCCGTCGCTGGCAGGCCGGGCTGGATGTCCCGCGCGTATCAATATTTCGCGAAGGCCACCGTCACCGTACCCGTGATCGGCGGGATGGAAACCGTCACCGTGACCCGGCGTTTTCAAAAAGCGGACGCGCCGATTTTTCAATCTGCGATTTTCTTTGAAGGTGCGCTGGAAATTCATCCCGGGGCGGACATGCAGGTCACCGGCCTCGTGCATACCAACACGGATCTGTATGCGAGCACGGCTGGAACGAATCTCACGTTCAGCCGCAACGTGTCCTTTGGTTCCACGTATTCGGAAGGCGTCGCGCCCGGCGACGCGCGCACGACTATGACGACCGCACCGAATTTCCCCGGCGGGAAAAGTTCGCAGTTGAACAAAGTGGATCGCCTCGAGCCGCTGGGGCTCGATCCGGCGACCGTGTTCAACCCCACGGACGCGAATCCAAACAACGACACTTTCCGTGAATTGATCGAGCGTCCGGTGAGCGGCCAGCCCGACCCGCCGGAGATCGCGAACCTGCGTTTTTACAACCAAGCCGGACTGAAAATCCTCCTCGATACAAGTCGCGCCGCCACGGACCCGCTGCGCCTCCGGGTGTATAATGGGCGCAATGTGCAACTCACCGCGGCAGGCGGCACCAACGTGGTGAATTTGCTCAACGCGGTGAATGCGGCGGTCAGTGGAGGCGAGATCATCCGCGACAACCGCGAGACCAACAACGTGCATCTCACCTCGCTCGACATGTCGCAGCTCCCCAACATCATCACGCAATTCGACGCGCTCTCGCCGCCCTCGAGCGGGAATCTCACGAGCGAGGCGGTGAACACTTATAACAAGGTGATCTACATCGCGGACGTCAGCGCGGATCCAAACGGCGGCACATCCAGCGTCAATGCCACCGGGACGCAGGCGGAAAAAGCGGTGCGACTGCGCAATGGCGCGATCCTTCCGGACGATGTGACGGTGGCCTCGGAAAACCCTGTCTATATCCAGGGCGACTACAATAGCGGCGGACCCAGCACTGGCGTCGTCTCCAATACCGCGAACTCGACGAGCCCGCTGTCCGCCTTCAGCGATCCCACGGCACCAGGCTACACGCGCAAGTCGTGCGCTGTGTTCGGCGATGCGGTGAATATTCTCTCGAACAACTGGAAAGACTCGAATTCCACCGCCAGCGTCAGTTCCCGCGTCGCGAGCAACACCACGATCAACACCGGGATTTTTTCCGGCAATGTGCCGACAAACGTGCACGGCGATGGTGCGTACAGCGGCGGCGCGGAAAATTTTCCGCGCTTCCTCGAAGCGTGGGGCGGCCAATGCCTCACGTACTACGGTTCGATGGTCTGCCTCTTTGCAAGCAAGCAAGGCAACGGAAGCTGGGGGGCCAGCAACGTCTATGGCGCGCCGACGCGCCGGTGGTTTTTCGACGAAAATTTCCTGATGCAGCCGCCACCCGGCACACTCCAATCCACCAGCTACTCACGTGGCCGCTGGGTGCGCTATTGAACCAATCCCCGGATGAACTGCCGAACCCGCACCGCGAAAAAAATCCTGACAGCCGCGCTCGGCGCGGCACTCTCCGCGCAGGCCTTGGAATTCAGCCCGGAATTCGTCACCTCGCAAAACGAGGGCGGATTCAAGAGCATCGAAGTCGTGCTCAAGGACGGGGCGGCGCGCGTGGTGTATTGCCCGCCAGCGGCGTGGACGGCGGAGGAGGGCGAGCGCTCACTGCGGTTTCATGCGCCGGGCGTCTCCCTCGCGGATCTCACGATTGACGCGGAAAAATCGTCCGGCCCGCGCATTCTCGACGCGGCAGCGGCCGAGCGTTGCCGGGCGTGGCTGAAAGCATCGGTGCCGAAGGATTGCACCGACTTCGTCGCAGAAGCCGACGAGGCGAATCCCGGTGCGGTGGCGAACTGCCCGACCTTTGCCCCGACCGTCGCCTACACGGCGGGCGGCACCCGTTACCGCAAACGGGTCGTCTTCGTCTTTGCCCCGGAGAGCGAGATCCGCTTTACCACGACCACGCGGATGGGGGATTTTGATCGGCTCTATCCCGCGGTCCGCCGGAGTTTATTTTCGTGGCGCTGGGAAAATCAGAAATGACCGGAGTGGGGATTTCCCTCCCGCCTTAAGCTAATTCAAATGCGGGGCACGCCGACTGCTCATAATTCCGGGAGACTCATGGCGCAACTCGGTTTCCAATTTAAAAAACGGCGGGCAAGGGCGGGCTTTGCCTTTGCCGAAACGATGGTCGCGGCCACCGTGGCCGTGATTGCACTCGGCGGGTTCTATGCCTCGACGCAGCAGGCCGCGCGGGTGTTGCGCATGGGCAAGGAGGTCGTCTCTGCCAGTGAGCTGCTCCAGCAGCGCATCGAGGCTTTGCGCTATGCGCCGCCGTGGAGCAATATCACCACGGCCGCCGGCATCGCTTCCGTCGTCGCCGCGCCGACCGGGGCGGCGGCGAATTTCAGCAATGTGACCGAGACTTACACGGTCTCGGGTTATCCCAGCGGAAGTGTGCTGACAGTTGTTCGCACGCCGGGCGGCACTTTGACCAATAACGGAGTCAGTCTCGCCGCCTCGTCGTGCGTGAAAGTAACAGTAAGCGCGACCTGGACGGGCATTGGTAATCTTCAGCGCACACGGCAGCTTTCCACCATTATTTCCAAAGGAGGCCTTTGAGTATGACCGCGTGGTGCAACCGGCGATTCCAGCGTGGCATTACGCTCGTGGAGACTATGTTCGCCATGACAGTGGGCGTTATTGTTCTCGGCATTTTTACCTATGCAGGAGTGGGAATCACGAGAAGTCTCTCCGCCACGGAACGCTACATCATCGGCATCGCGAATGAAAATCGTCTTATGGACTATGTCGCCGCTGATTTGCGCCGGGCGGTGCGCGTCAGCATCCTCAGCGGCGGGACCTCCACCATTCTTAAGAATAGTGGAAGCACTGACTACAGCATCACGGAAACGACCATTCTTGTCCTTGGCATCCCGGACTATTACGGATCGAACACTCCCGACAACCTAAGAGGATCCACGTTTAAGACATCGCGCTACCCGCGGACTACGCTCAACACCAACGCAACCTATAATGGCAGCGCCAATCCTCTGCTCAATGGTGTCGTCCCGTGGGTGGATGCACAGACGGTGGTTGGCACAAAGCGCGTCACCCGCTTTGCTCCTTCCACTGCCGGCACCGGGGAGATTCAGGTGCGCTACTACCGTGCGGTGCGTTCGCTCAGCGATCCGACAATGTGTTACTTCCGCGCGGAGTATCCCTCCGGTTCCAGCACCGCGAGTTCGGTCGTGGAAATTGCGGAGCGCATCCAGGATAATCTCTCCACCACGACACTCCTCATCAGCGCACGCAACAATGGGCTCGTCTTCCAGCTCCAATCCTCCTTCACACCCACCTATCGCCGGTCGGGCGCAACATCGGCCGCCACCAACGGGGTCCTCGAAGTCAGTGCGCGCAATCCTAGAAGAGACTAAACCATGAAAAACCATCCTCATTCCCGCCGCGGCAGTGTGTTGCTCATGACGATGATCCTTGTCGGCATTCTTGCGCTGAGCATCGTCTCCTATTACCAAAATCTGATTCCAAAGTTCCGCGGCGGCTATCAAGGTGCCGCCTGGCACGAGGCGCTCCATGGCGCGGAGGCTGGCGCAGACTATGCCTTGCGTCAGCTTAATATCTGGGCAGGAACTACGACCGATCCGAATTCGTATCCGTGGACGACCAATAGTTGGTCTTATACCAACGGGTCTTATACCGTCAATGGCGAGCGCGCCCTCGATAGTTCCCAACTCCCCGTCCTCGGCGGACAAAGCAATGTCCGTGTCACGCGAATCACGGCCGATGTCTATGCCAGGGAAAACTTTGGCACCGTGCCCACGCTGAACCCATGGTTCCGCATCCGCTCCACTGCCCGGGCGGACTTGCCGGGAAAATTAGTCAGCTCAGACAGCCGTGACCTCCAATTACGCCGCATGAAGCTCAATGCGAAGAATGGCACCGGCGGGGCGGATCCGAATGTCACCCGTACGGTCGAGATTATCGCCCGCCCGCGCTATACCTTCAGCCGGGCCATCGTCACCGTGACTAGTCTGAACTTGGGTAATAGCTCCAACTGGAGAGTGGATAGCTTTGATTCACAGGACACGACCAAGTCCAATACCGGCACAATCGCCGGCGGCATCTATCCCGGCTCCGGTAGTGCAAAGGTGCAAGCCAATGGCAGCATCGCCAGCGCGCAGACCAATCCTGTTTCCACGCCTTATGGTCCTCTGATTTCCGGCAATGGAGCCGTCGTGCTCGGGAATGTGCAGACCAATGGCGGCGATGATCCCTCCACGACCGCGTTTGAAAATGTCTCCGGCAGCAGCGGCATGGATCAGACCCGCATCACGTCGGATTTTAATGAAGACATTATCACGCCCACTGCGCCCTCCTGGGCTTGGTGGACTTATCAGGGCGCGGCCCCCGGCGTTTACGTCACAGGGCCCAAGGCTGCGCCCACCCGTTACGCCATCGCGGGGAACCTCGGAAGCTTCAATGTCACCGCCCCTGCTGCTGGCGTCACCGGGTATATTGAGATCATCGTTACCGGCAGCCTCAGCACTGGGAATGGAGGCAGCGCAGGCATTACCATTCCGCCAAACGTCTATGCGAGCATCTGGGTGAACGGGGACATCGATTTCGGCAACGGTGAGATTAACGCGAACGCAAGCAGCAGTCGGGTGGCCGCCAACTTGACCGTCTATGGCGTCTCCACCGCCGCGAATGCCAGCTTCAGCGCGTCGGGCAACGCCACGCAGGTTCTCGCTTTGAATGCGCCCAACTACACGGCGTCCCTCAATGGCACCGTGGACACCACCGGTGCATTCGTCGTCAAAAGTTTCAGCATCAGCGGCGGCGGTAATGGCGGTTTTCACTACGATGAAGCGCTCGGCAAAAGCGGGCTCATCGCGGGTTGGGACGTGGCGAGTAATTTCGAGGATACCCGCATCGATCTCTGATCGCGTGCCCTTGGTCTTGTCAGCAGGCGCCTGCTCGGGCATCGAAGGCGGGATGAGCGAAACCCGCATCGCAGTGAACCTCGGCCCGCGCAGCTACTCCGTGCTCATCGGCACCGGGCTGCTCGACCGCCTCGGCGGGACACTGCGCGCGGAGGGGCTCACACAGACGGGTGCATTCGTGATCACCGACCCGCACGTCGGCACGCATTACTTTGAAAAAGTGCGCGCCTCGCTGGAGGGCGCGGGCTTTGCGAAGATCGTCCGGCACGATATCACGGCGGGCGAGGCGGGGAAGACTTGGGACGAATTCACGCAGGCCTGCGCCGCATTGCTCGGCGCATTTCCCGAGGCGGCCACCGCGCCCCTCGTGGTGCTGCTCGGCGGCGGTGTCGTCGGCGACCTCGGCGGATTCGCGGCCGCGGTCTTCCGGCGCGGCGTGCCTTTTGTGCAAATCCCGACGACGCTGCTCGCGGCAGTCGATTCGAGCGTGGGCGGGAAGGTCGCCGTTAATTTCGGCGGCGTGAAAAACATCATGGGCGCATTCAGCCAGCCGCGGCTCGTGGTCTGCGATCTCGATGCGTTGCGCACGCTCGGCCCGCGCGAGATCCGCAGCGGCATGGCCGAGGTGATCAAATACGGCGCGGTCTGCTCCGCGGAACTCTTCGCCAGCCTCGAAGCCGGCGCGCTGGAAAAAATGCTGGCCCTCGATCCGGCGACGCTGACGGAAATCGTCGCGCAGTGTGTCCGCCTGAAAGCCGGTGTCGTCGAGCAGGACGAACTCGACCAACTCGGCATCCGCAATGTGCTCAACTTCGGCCACACCATCGGCCACGCGCTCGAACTTTCCGCCGACTACGCGCTCACGCACGGCGAGGCGATCTCGATCGGCATGATTGCGGCGACGCGCATGGCGGTGAGCCTCGGTACGGTGGACGTTGATTTCCAAAAGCGCCTCACCGCCCTGCTCACGCGTGGGGGGCTCCCTTTCACGCACAAGGACGCGCCGGGGCTTTTCGACCGCATCGTGCGCGCGCTGCAACTCGACAAGAAATTCCGCGACGGGAAAAATCTCTTTGTCCTGCCGACCGGCATCGGCTCGTGGTCCCCGCGCGAGAATGTGGACTGGGCGCTCGTGCATGATTGCGTGCGCAGCGTGCTCGTCTGACGCGCTCTCTTCCATCAGCATCGCGTCTCGGAACTATTTCGAGATAGGCGCGGGCTGGCGGAGTTCGTCGCGGAATTTTTGGAATTCAGGGGTCTTTCCGTCGAGTCGGATGGCTTCCTCGATGGCCGCGAGTGCGCCGGGGAGGTTGCCGGATTCGCGCCGGGCGCGAGCGATGAGGAAATAGGTCTTTGCCGAATCGGGTTCGACTTTCAGGGCGGCGGTGAGGAAATTTTCCGCGTCGCTCCAGCGCTTTTCCTCAATGGCGATGATGCCCATGTTCCGCAGCGCGCCGTCGTGCGGGCGGCTGGTCTGGAGGGTGAGGCGGAGCGCTTCGCTGTAGCAGGCTTTCGCGCGGGCGAGGTCGTGCCGGTGGAACCATACGTTGCCGAGCGCGAAGGTGATCTCGGCATTGCTGGAGACGTACGCGAAGGCGGTCTCGAGGTTCCGCTGCGCGTTGGCGAGGTAGGCGCTGCTCGCGGCGATGAGGAGGGCGGACTGCCGTTCGTCCTTCGCGTCGCTAGCGTGTTTTGCATGGGCGAGGGCGGAGTCAGCGCCGTCGGTGGCGCGGATGCCGGCCTTATAGAAATCGAGCGACCACAGGCCGATGTCGGCCTGCGGAACGGAGACGAACCACGCGCAGCCCAGCGTGAGGGCGGTTTGCAGGCCGACTTTGTCCCAAGCACGTGAGGCGATATTTTCCC
>JANXZI010000474.1 GCA_025355595.1 Spartobacteria bacterium | reverse complement strand
CCTCCGCCGAAGACCGCGCCTGCAATAAAAGAAATGAGGCGGATCATTGTTAATTTTACACCCGCGCGTCCTCGCGCTCGACGAAGGCGTAGCAGAGCATATGGAGGATGTTCATGTGGACATCCTCGACGCGGCCGTAGTGCGTGTCTTCGACGACGATGACCTGGTCGGCTATTTCCGCGGCGCGACCGCGCTTTCCGCCTGTCAGCGCGATGGTCTTGAGGCCTTTCGGCTTGGCCCATTCGAGCACTTTCACGAGGTTCGGCGAATTGCCGCTCACGCTGATGATGATGAGCACGTCACCCGCCTGGCCGTAGTTCTTGAGCTGGCGCAGGAAGACATCCGCGTAGTCGTAGTCGTTGCCAATGGCGGTGATCCACGAGGTGTTGTCGTTCAGCGAGAGCACGCGGAAGGGCGACGGCATGGCTTCGCTGGAATTTTTCCCGAGGTCGGTGGTGAAGTGCGAGGCGTTCGCCGCGCTGCCTCCGTTGCCGCAGATGAAAATCTGGCGTCCCGCGCGGTGCGCCTCGCGCAACGTGGCAACGAGCGGCGGGATGGCGGCGGGGTTGATCGTGTCGAGGGCTTTCTTCTGTGCGGCGATGTAATTTTCGATCCAGTCGAGCATGGCGCCACTTTTCGGCGAAATGCGCGGCGCTGTCGAGTGCGGGCACGTTTTTCGAACGCGGAACTCGGAAACAAGATCAGCCCGCCTCCTTCCGTCGGCGGCTACGAGGAGGCGCGGCACAGCGCGAGCGCGCCGACTGGTACCGCGTCTTCGCCGAGGCCGGCGAGGGCGACGCGCGGGCCGGGGGCGAAGGCTTCCATGACCCAGCGCGGGAGCGCGGTGGCGAGGCGCGTGCACAGCGGTTCACCAAGGAGGCTGAGGCCGCCGCCGACCACGATTACTTCGGGATGCAGGAGTTGCACGACGTGGCTGAGTGCGAAGGCCAGTTCCTCCGCGGCATGGGTGAGGATGCGATCCGCGACCGGGCAGCCTGCGGTGAGCGCGGGCGTGAGGCAGCGCGCATTGGGCTTCGACTTCGCGGCGATCTGCGCGAGCACGCTTTGCGGTTCCTTTTCCACGGCGGCATGCACGGCGCGATCCACGGCCCAGCCGGAGCAGTGGTGCTCGACGATCGTGCCGTCGCGTTCGAGGCGCACATGGCCGATCTCCATCTCGCCGGGCATCGCGCCGTGGTAAAGCTGGCCGTTCACGACGAGACCGCCGCCGACACCGCTGCCGGCGTTCACCCAGAAGACGGGATTCGCGCCGCGGCCCGCACCGTGCAGCGCTTCGCCGAGCGCGGCGACGTTGGCGTCGTTGTCCACAAAGACGGGCAGCGACGTATGTTCGCGCAGCCAGTCGCCGAGCGGGAAATCATTCCAGCCCTCGATGTGGTGCGAGCATTTGATGCGGCCAGTTTTCCAATCCACCGGCCCGCCGTAGCCGACGCCGATGGCGCTCGGATTCCACTTTGCGATCAGCTCCGGCAGTGCGGCGGCGATTTGCGCGCGGATGCCTTCGCCACCGGCCGCACGATCCACGGCGAAACGCGCACGCCCCACGATCCTGCCGTCCGCCGTGCCGGCGCAGACCTGGAGTTTGGTGCCGCCGATTTCGATCGCGAGAAAGTGCATGCGCACGGTCTGCCGCGTCATCCAGATCGGTGCAAGTATTCCGGGGCCGCGACGGACGCGCCCTGCGCCTCAGTAGCTCTTCCGCATGTTGCTCGGGAGAATGTTCAGCTCGTTGCGATACTTCGCGACGGTGCGGCGGGCGATCGGGATGCCCTTCTCCTCCAGCAGGTCCACGATTTCCTTGTCGCTCAGCGGATTTTTTCCGTCCTCGCTTTTCACCATCTCGGCGATCACGCCCTTCACGCTCGTGTTGCTCATGCTCTCGCCGCCGGCGGTCTGGTAGCCGGGTGTGAAGAAGTATTTCATCTCGAAGACACCGTGCGGCGTGGACATGTATTTGCCGGAGATCGCGCGGCTCACCGTGGTCTCGTGGACGCCCACGATGTCGGCGATTTGCACCATCGTCATCGGCTTCAGCCCGCTCGGGCCGCGCTCGAGGAATTCCGTCTGCCGCTTCACGATTTCGTGGGCGATGTTCGAGATCGTCTGCTGGCGCTGGTGGATGCTCTTGATGAGGAATTTTCCGTTGCGAATCTTGTCGCGGATGTAGTCGCGCACGTCCTCCTTATTGGCCGTCTGCGCCATCAGATCCTTGTAGGTATTGCTGATGCGCAGGTGTGGAATCTGGTCGCCGTTCAGCGTCACCTGCCACGCACCGCTCACTTTTTCCACGGTCACATCGGGGAGCACGTAGTTGTTCGGGTCGGCGGAGAAAATCTGGCCCGGTTTCGGGTCGAGCGTCGCGATGAAATTTGCCGCGCGCTGGATGCAGTCCACCGTGGTGCCGCAACGGCGGGCAATCTCGGGGTAGCGTTTCTTGCCGAGATCCTCGATGTGGTTCGAGACGATGCGCCATTCGAGGCTGCCCTCCTTGCCGATGCGCTTGAGCTGGATGAGCAGGCACTCGCGCAGATCACGCGAGCACACGCCCACGGGATGAAAGGTCTGGATTGTTTCGAGCACGCGCACGAGGTCGGCGATTTCGAGGCCGGTGTTCGCGGCGATGTCGTCCGGTGACACGGTGAGGAAGCCCGTGTCGTTGGTGTTCCCGATGAGCAGTTCGCCGAGCTGCACGTCGTCCTTGGAAAGCTCCGAGCTGCGGAGCTGTTCGAGCAGGTGTTCCTGGAGCGTCTCGTTCTTCGTCAGCGAATCGAAAAAGAACTGCCGGCGCTCGTCATCCTCGGTGGAGCGGCGCACGTAGTTCGTGCTCTGCGCCATGTAGTCGCGCCACTCATCATCGAGCTTCGAGAGGCGGTCAAATTCCACGTCAAACTCCTCCGCATCGCGCTGCTTGTCCTCCGTCTTCGACTCGGGTTCGTGATCCTCCATTTCGAGCGTCGGGTTGCCGTCGAGTTCCACCTGGATGAGCGTGCGCAACTCGAGCATCGGCACCTGGAGGATCTGGAGGCTCTGCTGGAGCTGCGGCGCGAGGACCTGTGACTGGCTGAGGGATTGATGTTGTGAAAGGCCGGCCATGGATGGTGTTGGTGTTGGGTTTCCTGAACTGCGTTCTCAAAACAGAGAATAGCAAGGTCAGTGCCAGTTCGCCATTTGATTTTTTCTCGTCGCCCGGCATCTTTCCCGCTCTCGCAGCAGCCATGAACAAGCCCAAAACCATCATGCTCTGGGGAGCCGCCGCCGTCGCTGTCGTCGGCGCGCTGTCCTTCCCCTCCGCGTCGTCCGGCCAGGCCGCAGGCGACGAACAGGCCATCGCCCAGCTCGTCAATGAAATCGCCGAGCAGCACAACAAAATCGTCGCGAACCAGCAGGCGATTGACGTGAAGGTCTCCGCCGTCGCCGAGACCCTGCGCGTCGCCCGCATCTTCGTCTCACGCGGAGGTGGCAAGAAATGAAACGCGCCATCCTCTCCCTCGCCATCGTCTTCGCGCTGGGCATGCCCGCGCTGCAATCGCAGGACGCCGATCCGGCTCCAGCTCCCGCGCCCGCCGCACCGGAGCCGATCGCGCCGGTCGAAAAAGGCCAGCCACTCGCGATGCTGAAGGCCATGCGCGACGCCAATGCCAAGCTGCTCGAACAGCAGGCCGCGACGCTTCTGAAGCTCGATGAAATGGAGAAGACGGCGCAGAATCTGAAAATTCTCGGCAAGCGCTCGTAGCCGGGCCGGCGACATTTTTCCGCCAAGGTCAGCCGGCCGGGCTGCTCGGATTCCGCGAATGTCGCGCATTGAAACGCCGCGCGGACCATCTAGGGTGCCCGTCACAAAAATGGTGCAAACCCGCCGCGAATCACCCAACAGCACCCTGCAGGAAGTCATCGGCCTCACGCTCCTCGTCTTCGGCGTGCTGCTGCTTCTTGCGCTCATCTCGTATTCACCGGGCGACGTGCCGTCGTGGATGCGCAGCGCACGCGTGGAGAAATCCGCGGCAAATTCGCACAACTGGGTCGGCTCGCTCGGCTCGATCATGGCCTTCCTCAGCTACTGGCTGCTCGGTGCCGCGAGCTACCTCCTCGCCGCGGCACTCATCGGCTACGGCGCGGTCGCGTGCCTCGGGCGGCAGATGGGATTTTCCATGCGCCCGCTGTGGACCGCGGGCTTCGTCGCGAGTGGCGCGTGCCTCGTGCATGTGCTCGGCTGGACGTTCATTGACCGGACAAAGCTGAACCTCTCCAGCGAGGGCGGCTTCGTCGGCGAGTTCATCGGCGGGAAAATTTTCCACACCATTTTCGGTCCGGCCTCCGTCCTCGTCCTGCTGCTGATCTATGTCGTGTGCATCATCCTCATGACCGGCCTGCGCCCCTTCGCTGTCGCACGCCAGCTCCTCGCCATGCCGCGCACGTGGCTCGACGCGCGGCGCAAGCGCTACCTCGAACGCGCCGGCGAGGAACAGCGCCTCGCCCTCGAGAAAAAGAAAATGGAGCGCGAGCAGCGGCGCATGGAAAAGGAGACTGGCCGCCGCACCGATGACACTCCCGTGCCCACAAAGCTCGAGCAGGTCGAGCTGCTGACACTCGAGGAGAAAAAAGACGCCGCCCCCGAGCCCGAGCCGGAGCGCCCAGCGCCGAAGATTTTCGATGCCGGCGCACCGCTGCCTCCCATTGCAAAGAAGGAAAAGAAGAAGGAAAAGGTCCAGCTCCTCCAGACGATCTCCAGCGAGAACTACCACCTGCCGGATTTCGATCTGCTCGACGCGGTGGATCATTCGACCCGCGTAGTCACGAGCACGGAGGAACTCCTCTCGGTGCAAAACCAGATCATTCAGACGCTCTCGGAGTTTGGCATCATCGTCACGGCGGGTGACATCACGAAAGGCCCGACCATCACGCGCTACGAGGTGTATCCCGCGCGCGGCGTCCGCGTGGACAAAATTGTGACCTACGAGCGTGACCTCGCCCGTGCGACGCTCGCCGAGCGCATCAACATCCTCGCGCCGATTCCCGGCAAGGACA
Organism: Spartobacteria bacterium; assembly: GCA_025355595.1. GTDB lineage: Bacteria > Verrucomicrobiota > Verrucomicrobiia > Chthoniobacterales > Chthoniobacteraceae > SXWH01. Next base: position 163 of record JANXZI010000474.1, on the reverse strand, counting down.
CCGTGGGCATCGAGATCGCGAATTCCCGCAAGCAGATGGTGACGCTGCGCGAGCTGCTCGAAGGCGAGGAATTTCAAAACTCCAAGGCGAAGATCCCGCTCGCGCTTGGCAAGGACGTGTACGGCAAGTCCATCATCGCCGACCTCGCCGCGATGCCGCACGG
>JANXZI010000427.1 GCA_025355595.1 Spartobacteria bacterium | reverse complement strand
AAGCTGGATCAGTCGCGCGACCCCGATCCGCCGCGCTCGTTCATGCTCTCGCAGGCGTGGTTCAAGGATCCCGCGGGCCCGCTGCTCATTCAGCAGTAGCGGTATTTCCAGTTCGTTTTTTCAAAGGCGTCCGCGACGTGTATTGCGGACGCCTTTCCTTTTTCAAAACCACCGCTACCCTTCCGCCACGATGTCCACGACCGCCACGCCAGTGCCCGCCAAACGCGTCAACCTCCGCACGCCCGACGTCATGGCCGCCGTGCAGTCGCAAGTCGAATCGCACTATCGCAGCGCGGTCGTCGAGCGCATCCGCGCCGGCGGCGGCACGATCACGGTGGATGGTGTCACCGTGCATCTCGCGAAGCAGTTCGGCTTTTGCTACGGCGTCGAGCGCGCGATCGATCTCGCCTACGCCGCGCGGAAAGTTTTTGCCGACAAGCGCGTCTTCATCCTCGGCGAAATCATCCACAACCCCGAGGTGAACCGGCAGATCGCCGACATGGGCGTGGTGAACATCCTCGACAGCAAGGGCGAGGCGAACGTGGACGACATCGGCCCGGAAGATGTCGTAATCGTCCCAGCATTCGGCACCGGCGTGACGACCCTCGCGCGGCTGAAGGAACGCGGCGTGCAAATCGTGGACACGACGTGCGGCGACGTGATGAGCGTCTGGAAACGCGTGAAACAAAACGCCGCCGAGGACATGACGAGTATCATCCACGGCAAGGCCGAGCACGAGGAGACGCGCGCCACCGCGAGCCGCGCCGTCCACGAGAGCAAGGGCCACTACCTCGTCGTGCTCTCGCTCGATGACACCGACTTCGTCTGCAACTACATCCGCAAGGGCGGCGACCGCGAGGCATTCCTGAAACGCTTCGAGGGCGCCTACAGCCCCGGCTTTGATCCCGACAAGCATCTCCGCCGCGTCGGCGTGGCGAACCAGACCACGATGATGCGCGGCGAAACCGAGGAAGTGCAGAAGCGCATCATGGCCGCCGTGCGCGACCGCGACGGCGACACCGGCGTGAAGGAAAACTATCGTTTCTTCGACACGATCTGTGGCGCCACGCAGGAGCGGCAGGACGCGCTGAAGGACATGCTCCAGAAAAAAATGGACCTCCTGCTCGTCATCGGCGGCTACAACAGCTCGAATACTTCGCACCTCGCGGAAATGGGCGAGGCCGTCCTGCCCACCTACTTTATCCGCAACGCCGGCAAGCTTGAGTCGCCCGCGAGCATCACGCATTTCAAGCAGCACGAGCACAGCGAAACGACGACCGGCGACTGGCTCCCCGCCGCACCCGCGACCATCGGCATCACCGCCGGCGCGAGCTGCCCGAACAATCTGATCGAGGACACGATTCTCCGAATCTTCGAGCTCTACGGCATCCCGCGCGAGCGCGTGCTGCCGTAGCCCGTAGCGTCGCTCTCCCGAGCGGCGCTTTCATCCGGAGCCGTCGGCGCAAGGAGGCGGGCAGATCAAAAGTCCAGCCCGCGTTTTGACAGGTCCAGCAGTGCCGCTCTGGAGAGCTACACTACGGCGAGCGTTGCAAAAAATTTCCGCAGCCGCACCGCACACGCGGCATAGCTCAGTGCCTCGTGCGCCCGCGCCTGCGCTGCATCCACGGCATCCTGCCACGCCTTATCGTCGCGCAGCAGCAATTCGAGATTTCCGCCGTCGCCGAATGCCACCCGATCCACCGCGCCATTCCCGCCGATGCACGGCATCCGGCACAGCAGCGCGTCGCCCGCGACCTGCCCCGGCACCGCGCTCGAATCGAGTTGGAAGACCACGCGACACTTCGCCATCTCGCGGAGGTAGTCGGGATACGGCAGCCGCTTCTCGATCATGTGCAGCGGAGCGCCGCGGAAGATCGCATCGAGCTTCCCGCGACCCGCGCGGCCATCGAGATTGAAGACCGTGACCGGCCCACCGAGCGCACACGCTCGCAGTAGTGCGGCGGCGTGATTGCGCGATGGCACATCCCACTCGCGCGTGCCGATGAAGACGCCGGATCGTTCCGCGAGCGGCCGCGAAAAATCCCAGCGCGCATCGTCCACTGGATACGGCGTCGGCAAGAACTCCACCGCCCTCGCGCCCGCCGCGCGATATAGCGGCACCAGCTCCCGCGTGCTGCTCAGCGCGCCATCCGCGAGCGCGCAAATTTCGCGGAACAGTCCGAGGGTCGCCGCCGAGTCGAGTTGCTGCGCGACCTGATGCTGCCCGCTCTCCTTCCACGAAGTCGCGACCGTGCGGCCCGCGGACTTGAGCGTTTCCAGCGCGGCCAGCGCGGGCTTCAGATCGCTCCGCAGCAGCAGCAGCACCGCGCGCATGTCGCTAGGGATCGCGCGTGTATCGCGGAAAAATCCTCCCTGTGTGCAGGCGGCGTACGCGTGGTAATTCACCGGCGCATGAAGGCGCGCGTCCACCGTGCCCGCCCCGTCGGGGAAGCGCTGCTCGGCGTCGCGACCACCGGGATTGAGCACGGCGATTTGCATGTGGCGCACAGCATACGCAGGAACCCCGCCGGACTTCCAAGCGGAAGCGGCACTCTTCTCCCGATGCTCTTGGTGCGCTGACGACTGTGGTTCCCTCACTTGGCCTCGCGCAGATGCGCGAAGCGCACGGCCCAGTCCTCGGGCAGCCGCAACGGTTTTCCCTCAGGCATCTTGATCAGCGCGAGACTCTGCCGGCACGTCACCATCCGCGAGCCGTCCGCCGGGCGCATGACTTCAAATTCGCACCAGAACCGCGCACGTTCGAGCCGATCCATCCGCCCGCGGATGAGCAGCCGGTCGCTCAATTTTGCAGGGCGCCGGTAGTCCGCCTCCGTGCGGAGCAGCACGGGGTAGATCCCCTGCGCCGCCATCTCGACCATGCCGAGCCCGAGTTGCTCGGCGAGCATCGTGCGCGCCGTTTCGATCATGCGCAGGTAGGCGAGATTGTGGACCACGCCGCCGCAGTCCGTGTCGAAAAACATCACCTGGTGCTCGATCTCGATCGTCGGTGTCCCGGGTGCGGCTGGCTCTGCGAGGTGCGGTTTCACAGCGCGGAGAAGACCGCGCATCCGCCGGCGTGAACAGCAATTTTCCTTGCAGTGAAGCCGTGCAGCCAGCGCGAGCGCGCGCCGAGTTTTTGTTTCCCAAGTCGGCAATCCGCGCTACATGCGTCGCGCTCCCGCGCCTGCGTGCGCGCCCACGAAGAACCGATTTTTTTCCCATGGCCAAATACATCGAAATGCCGAAGCTCGCCGACACCATGACCGAGGGCACCCTCGTGAAATGGCGCGTGAAGGAAGGCGACAAAGTCGCGACCGGCGACGTGCTCGCCGAAATCGAAACCGACAAGGCGACGATGGAAATGGAAGCGTTCGACGACGGCATTGTTCACAAGCTTCTCGTCGCCACCGGGCAGAAGGTCCTGTGTGGCACGCCCATCGCCCTCCTGCTCGGAAAAAATGAGCCGCCTCCTGCGGACGGATCGCTCCCGGTCGTCGCAGCCAAAGCAGTCGCGGCCGCCAGTGCGGGTTCGCCTGCATCATCCGGCACGGCGACCGCTGTCGCGCACGCGACGGGTTCGCGCGCCGCGACCTCGACCTCCGGTTCGCGAGTAAAGGCCTCGCCGCTCGCGAAAAAGATGGCCGTCTCGCAGGGCGTGAATCTTTCCTCGCTCCGCGGCACGGGCCCCGGCGGGCGCATCATCGCGCGCGACGTGGAAAATGCGCCTGCCGCTCCGGCCACCGGCCCCTCTGTCCCGATCGTGCCGCCGATTCCCGCGGGTCCGGGCGACACCGTCATCCCGCTCAGCGGCATGCGCCGCGTGATCGCCGAGCGGCTGCTCTCCAGCAAGACGCACATTCCGCATTTCTACCTCACGATCGAAGTGGACGCCGCTCCGCTCATGAAGCTCCGCGCCGAGGCCAACGCCGCCGCGGAAACCTCCGGCGCCGCCAAGCTCACGGTGAATGATTTCGTGCTCAAGGCTGTCGTCACCGCCGCGCAGAAAGTGCCTGCGGTGAACGCGAGCTTCGCCGGCGACTCGATCATCCAGTATGCCTCGGTGAATCTCAGCGTCGCCGTCGCGGTCGAGGAAGGGCTGGTCACACCCGTCATCCGCGATGCGCAGAAAAAGTCCCTGCGCGAAATCAGCGAGGCCGTGAAAGATCTCGCCGGGCGCGCGCGTAACAAGAAGCTGAAGCCGGACGAATACGTCGGCGGCACGATCACCGTCTCGAATCTCGGCGCGTACGGCATTGACCAGTTCAACGCGATCATCAATCCGCCGCAGGCGCTTATCCTCGCCGTCGGCGCGATCGTGAAGAAGCCCGTCGTCGGTCCCGGTGACACCATCGTCGTCGGCCAGCGTGTGAGCATCACGCTGAGTTCGGACCACCGTGTCGTGGACGGCGCGGTCGGTGCGAACTACCTCGCGGAACTCAAAAAGCTCCTCGAGTCCCCCGCGCTGATGCTGATGTAGGCAGTGTAGGACAGGCTCCCAGCCTGTCCCGGATGCAACGAGGTTTATCAATTTTGATCGTCCGGAGCGCTCACACACCAGCGGACAGGCAAGGATGCCTGTCCTACATTTCCCGCCTCCTGCAGTCGGCGGCTACTTCGCGGCCCACGCCCTCCGCAGCCACTCGCCGCGCGTGAGCTTGCCGTCGGCATTCGGCAGCGTGTCGAATGCTACGCCGAGCTTTTGTACAAGCGCGATCCACTTTGCGGCGAGCGCATCATCAAGGACGCGATCGAGTTCCGCGGTATGATCTGGGAACGCCTCGAAATACTGGCCGTGCAGATTTTTTCCGCGCTGTCCGGCTTTCGCGGGCATCGGTGCGAGGCCGTGGAGGCCGCCCGCCGTTCCCCACCATTGCACGGCGGCAAAATCCGCGTGGCCTGGCGGCACGTCGCTCACGTAGATCGTTGCCGAGCCCGCCGCGTGCAGCCGTGCCTGAAGCTCGGGCACGCGCACGCGCTGCACGACCGTATGCCCGGCGTGCGCGAGATGTGCGGCGTGACCCGCAGCCTCGCCGAGCGACATCCAGATCGGCTCCAGCCGCAGTGCGCAGAAGCCGACATGCGACGCACTCACCGGCCCCGGTGCGAGCAGATTTTCGAGACCCTTCGGCACGAGCACACCGTACGGCACCTGATACGGCGACACCGCCTTGTAAAATTCGCCGGTGTGCTTCCCGCCGAAGCGCGAGCCTTCGTGCGCCGTGCCGTGGCAATTCGGCCCGTAGTCGCCCATTGCGATCGCATCGGTGCGCAGCACGGCGCGCGCGTCACCTTCCGCGTGATCCGTGTCCTTCTCCGTGAAGACGTCCGCGCCGATCATACGCCGCGCCTCGCGCACGTAGAGCTGCGGCGGGAGGTGCGCGTTGTCGTCGTATTCATCGCGGCACCAGCCCCATGAGCGCGCCTCGTCGCGGAGCTTCGCGGGCACGGCATCGTCGTTCTGCAAAAAGTAGAGCAGGCCGACATCCCAACGCAGGTGTTCCTCGAAAACACGCTGCCGCGCCTGCGCGAGTGCTGTCGGTGAAAATGGCACCTCCGGTTTCACCGCTGGTTCCGGCGCGCTGCGCACCGCTGCACCGCCGCCGCCGTCGGGCCACTCAAGATTTTCGCCCGGCAGCGAGAGCCGCACGAGGCCGCCGGAGACATCGTTCAGATCGTATTTTCCGTTCGGCAGCGGCGGCGTCTGCGCCTTGAAGAGACAGCCCGTCGGGTAGCCAAAGATCGTCTTCAGCCTGCCGTCCTTGAACAGCGGGAGCACGCCTGTGAAATCCTCGCGCACGTAGCCCTTCGGCTTCTTCGGCATCACGCGGTTTTCCGGATCCTGCGTGGCGGTGAGGCGGAAATTGTACGCCTGCACCTGCGTGTCCTCCTGCTCGGGCGCGAGCGATTCATTGTATTCGCCGCGGGCCTCGCGTCCGACGCGGTACGGCACTTTCGCTGCGGCGATCAGATCACCCTCGTAGGTCGCATCAATGTAGTAGTCCGCCGTAACCGTGAGCGTGGTGCGTCCATCGTTTTCGATCAGCGCGATGAGGCCGATCGAGCTGCCCGTCGCATCACCCGAGAGTCGTGCGCCGAAGATCCGGCGATTTTTCCAGAGCGTGATGTTCGGCTGCGCCGCGATCATTTTTTCCAACACGGTGAGGTTCACCTTTGGCTCCGCGAAGACGCCGTGCCAGCAGTCGCGCACCTGCGGCGAATCCGCGCCGAATGCGTCGCGGTAGTGCTGCTCGACGCGCTGCGCAAATTTCAAATACGCGCCCGTGAGTCCCTCGCGGCTGCGGAAGTCGGTGTGTGAAAGTCCGCTCGTGATCATCCCGCCGATGCGATCCGTCGGCTCGACGAGCAGCACTTTTTCACCATCTTCCGCCGCAGCGATTGCCGCAGCGATGCCTGCGGGCGTCGCGCCATAGACGAGGACATTCGGATCCTGCGCGCGGAGAAATGAAACGGTGAGCAGCAGGAGGGCGGGGATGCGGAACATGCGCCGCGTGGTATTGCCGCCGCACACGGCGATGACAAGTCGCGAAGGCGCCCGGAGTGGCGCGCTTCGATCCGGGCCATGCGGCCGCCCATCATTTCCCATCCTCGCCTTTTGCGGCGGTCTGGCGTTGAATCTGCAATTCGACATCGACGCGATGATCAACCCCTTCCGCGAAATCAACTGGCACCCAAGTCCGCGTGAGCTGCGCTCATTTGGAAAAGTGATCACGCTCGGATTCCCGATCCTCGCCGCGCTGCTCGGGGCATCGGCTCGGTTGCGCTCGCACGCCTGGCCCGCCTGGACGCTGTGGCTTGGTGGAATCGGACTCACCGCCGGCCTCGTGTGCATGTTCGTTCCGCGCGCGGCGCGTCCGCTTTATCTCGTGTGGATGGCCCTCGGGTGCTGCATCGGGCTTGTGGTCAGCAATGTGGTGCTCGCCGCGATCTACTTCCTCGTCGTCACGCCGATCGGCCTCGCGCTGCGCCTTGCCGGGCGCGATCCGCTGCGGCGCGCTTTCGAGCGCGAGCGTGCGAGCTACTGGGACGATGCGGAAAAGGCGGGCGACGCGGAACGGTATTTCCGCCAGCATTGAGGCATGAGCGAGTCCCCGGACGACTTTGAAAAAGCCGCGCAGTCCCGCCCGCCGGGGCTGTGGCGCGAGCTGTGGGCGCTCCTGCGCGCGAACAAAAAATGGTGGCTGCTGCCGATCATCATCGCGCTTGCCGCCGTGGGCGTGATCATCGCCCTCGCCGTCGCGATCCCCTCGGCAGCGCCGTTCATCTACAGTCTGTTTTAGTGCTGCACGAACGCTACGGCTTCGTCCCGCGCTTTTTCTGGAAGTACTCGGGATA
>JANXZI010000411.1 GCA_025355595.1 Spartobacteria bacterium | reverse complement strand
GCGGGAAAATGATGCGCTGCGGGATCTCGCAGCAGCGAATGGCCTGCCGCTGCTCGCCACGAATGGCGTGCTGCACGCGACGCGCGATGAGCGGGCGGTGCTCGATGTTTTCACCTGCGCGCGGCATCACACGCACCTCGATGCGGCGGGCCGCCTGCTCTCGCTGAATGACGAGCGGCATTTCAAGCCCGCGGCGCAGATGATGCGGCTTTTTGCCGATGCGCCGGAAGCCGTGACGAACACCATACGCCTCGCCGATCGCCTCGGCTTCACGCTGGAAAATCTCGGTTACGAATTTCCGCGCTACCGCGTGCCGGAGGGCGAGACGATGGATTCCTTTTTGCACAAAGTGACGATGGCCGGCGCGCGTTCGCGATATTCGCACCTCAGTCCGCCGGTGCTCGCGCAGCTTCATCACGAACTCGATCTCATCGCGCGGCTCGGGTTCAGCGGATACTTTCTCATCGTGTGGGATCTCGTGAATTTCTGCACGTCCGAGGGCATCCTCGTGCAGGGGCGGGGGAGCGCGGCGAACAGCGTGGTGTGCTATGCGCTCGGCATCACCGCGTGCGATCCCATCGCGTGCAAATTGCTCTTCGAGCGGTTTCTTTCCGAAGGGCGGACATCGTGGCCGGACATCGATCTCGATCTGCCGAGCGGTGACCGGCGCGAGCGCGTGATCCAGGAAGTGTACCGGCGCTACGGCAAACACGGCGCGGCGATGACGGCGAACGTGATCACTTTCCGCGGAAAGAGCGCGATGCGCGAGATCGGCAAGGCGCTGAATTTTGCGCCGGAAATGATGGATCGCTTCTCACGACTTTTTGGAAACGGCGACTTCCCGCACACGCTGGAACTCGACGCGCAGCTCGCGAACGCGGGCATCCCGCGCGAGCACCCGCGCACGGCGGCGGCGGTTGCGCTTTACCAAAAAATCTACGGACTGCCGCGGCACCTCGGGCAGCACAGCGGCGGGATGATCATTTGCGAGGGAATGCTGAGCAGCGTCGTCCCGCTGGAAAATGCCTCGATGCCGGAGCGTGTCGTCGCGCAGTGGGACAAGGACGACTGCGAGGATCTCGGGATCATCAAGGTGGACCTGCTCGGCCTCGGCATGATGGCCGCGATGCAGGACACGATCGAGATGTGCCAGTCGCGCGGACGGCCCGTGGACCTCGCGGGCATCCCGAAAGACGATGCGGCGACTTTCGATCTGCTCTGCCGCGCGGACACGATCGGCACTTTCCAAGTCGAGAGCCGCGCGCAGATCGCCACGCTGCCGCGCATGATGCCGCGCGTGTTTTACGATGTAGTCGTCGAGGTCGCGATCATCCGGCCCGGGCCGATCCAGGGCGACATGCTGCACCCGTATCTCGCGCGCCGGCAGGGGCGCGAGGCGGTGACATTTTTCGACGAGCGGCTGCGGCCCGTGCTCGAGCGCACCCTCGGCGTGCCGCTGTTTCAGGAGCAGCTTTTGAAAATCGCGATGGTCATGGCGGACTTCACCGGCACGGAGGCGGAGGAGCTGCGGCGCGCGCTGAGCTTCCATCGTTCGCAGGAAAAAATGAACAAGGTCTGCGTGAAGCTGCGCGTCGGCATGGAGCGCAATGGCGTCACGCCGGACGTCATCGAGCGCGTGACGAAGGCCGTGCAGTCGTTCGCGGTGTATGGCTTCCCGGAGTCGCACGCGATTTCCTTCGCGCTCATCGCCTACGCGAGCTGCTGGCTGAAGGTGCATCGCGCGCCGGAATTTTTCGCCGGGCTGTTCAACAATCAGCCGATGGGATTTTACTCCCCCGCGACGCTCGTCGAGGACGCGAAGCGCCACGGCGTCCGCATCCGCCCGGTGAATGTCGCGACATCGGAGTGGCTCTGCACGATTGAGGAGGGGGAACAACGCCCAACGCCCAAGGCCCAACGCCCAACGCTCAATGCAGAAGCAGCTCCGCGCGAAGCGCGCGAATCCTTGGACGTTGTACGTTGGGGCGAAGGCGTCGCCTTGCGCCTCGGCCTGTGCTACGTGCGCGGGCTGCGGCGCGAGGAGGGCGAGCGCATCGTCGCTGAGCGGCGGCACAAGCCCTTCGCATCGCTCGCGGATTTCCAGCTTCGCACCGCGCTCGCAAAACCCGCGCTGCGTGCGCTTGCGAAGGTCGGCGCGCTGAACGGGCTCGCGGAGCATCGCCGCGCGGCGCAGTGGCAAGTGGAGACGGTGCGTGAAAGTGATGACCTTTTTGCCGCGATCGAAAACTCGCCGGCTGTCCCGCTCGCGCCGATGAATCCCGTCGAGCGCGTGAACGCCGACTATGCAGGCACGTCGCTCACCACCGGCCCGCATCCGATGGCCCTGCTGCGCGCGCGTGTGCCGCACCTTTGGCGGGCAGCTGACTTGGAGCAGGCGCGCCACGGCGAGCGCGTGGTGACCGGCGGCGCGGTGATCTGCCGCCAGCGTCCGGGCACGGCGAAGGGATTCGTCTTCGTGAGCGTCGAGGATGAGACGGGCGTCGCAAATGCCATCGTGACGCCGCAGCTTTACGAGCAATGCCGTCTCGTCATCGGCGAGGAAGCGTTCCTCGCGATCGAGGGCATCGTGCAAAAGGTGGAGCGCGTCATCCACATCAAGGCTGAGCGAGTCACCCCGCTCGCCTTCGGGGAGCTGCCCGCCAGTGCATCGCACGATTTTCGCTGAGGCGGAAGTCTGCCGAACCGTTGAAGACCTTGGCGCAAAGCGGATCCACATTCATCGATCACCCTTCTCGCGCTCCGGCAGCAGGCGCACGCGGCGTCGGATTTTTACCGGCGGCACTCCGGCCAGCGGATCCTCCGGCGAGGGCAATGCCCCGGCATTCGCGCGAAAGGCGGCGGGTGCGAGTGCGCCGATGTGGAGCCAGATGAGGCTGTCCTCGCGGCGCTGATCCACGAGGGCGGTCACCAGCAACGCATCGAGCATCCGGCGCAGGCGGCGCTCGTCGGAAAACATCGCGGGCAGTTCCTGAAGTGTCACGCGGTGCGAGGTCTTCAGGTGATCCATCAACCGCGCGGCGTCCGGCAGTTCATCAGGGCCAAGATGCGCGAGTGCGCCGAGATTTTGCCAGCAAGACATGGTGAAGCGCGGCACGAAGAACAGGATGTCCGCAAAATGCTCCACGGGCGGGCGCTGATCGGGCATGCGTTCATTTGGGAATGCCCACTGGTCGAGCCGGGCCGCGAGCATGAGCACGATGGCTGAGCCGATGAATACGGTGCTGAAGATCTGGGGCACGCCGCCGTCTCCGTTGTTGCGCACGGTCACGGTCATCATCGTGAGCCAATACGAGGCGCCGTAGAGCAGCGCCCAGCCGATGATGGAAAAGACGGCGGCCACTCCGGAGGCCATGAGCACCGTCGCATTATGCGATCGGAAGTGCGCCCGCAGCGCCTGTTCTGTGGAGATCGGAGACACGCGCAGACCTTTACCGCAGCGCACGCCGGCGTCCAATACTCAGCGCGCGGCATTCCAGCCGGACGCCTACCTCCTGTTCGCGCAGGCTCCATGAGTATAACGGCGGCTTTGAAAATGAGTCCCTCCGAATAATTCTGGACAGGACATGCTGTTTCTGGTGCAGACAGGTTCGCATTCTCGGTCCGCTGGATTCCGGGCGAGCCTGTGGATCCGGGGAGCAAATAGGAACAGCAGGTTTACCACTGATATATTCACCGCATCTCGTCTCCCAATGCAAAACGAACCGCCAACGCAGCATTCCTTCTTCACCCAAGCGGTCGCCTTTGCCTGCCTGGGGTCCCTTGCGGTGAGCAGTTGCACCAGCATCGTCTCCACGCAGGGAACGAGTCGGAAGGGGGACGTGGAGAGAGGTGTCCCGTACTGCCTGCCGATGGGGAAAGTGAGCATTCGCATTGTCAGGGGGCCAGGGCGTTCACCGGCGGCCGATGCGGCGGCCGCCAGCCCGCAGCAGCCCGCGAATGGAGGTGCGGGTCGGACAGCGGGTGCGGCGATGGGCCGTGCAGAGCGACGGTCTGCAGTTCGGAGGCATGCGAATTCCGGCGGGAGCGATGCGCTGTCCCTGCCCGTTGGGCGTGGGGACTTGTTTGCGCAAAATGAGGGAGACAACCCGAATCTGGTTGTGCCGAAAACCCCGCCCGTTCTGCAAGTCAACCCAGCCGGGACAGGCGACAACCGGCAGGATGATTCGGCGTATTGGATTCAATATATTGGAACCGAATATGTGCCCGACAGGAGTAAGCAGTTTGTCGCCCGCCATACGCCGAATGCCATGGCGGACGATGAGATTGAAATCCGTGTGGGCAAGGACAGCCTATTGGTTTCCGTGGATGTGAAGAGTTATGACCGGTCGGTGGACGTGGCCAAGAAGCTCGTTGAGATTGGGAAGAATGTGGCGCGGATTCTCGCCCAGTCTGAGACCGCCAAGTGGGCGCAAGGATCCACCATCATTATGTACGAGGGCAGCTTTGATCCGCTGCATGGCGGGGATCTCGCGCAGATCAACCGCGAGCTGCGCAAGGTCGAGGGCGGACCTTATTCAGTGGAAATCATCGGCCGCACCGGCAGCGGGAAGAGCCGGGGCGACATGGAGACCGTGCCTAAGGACAAGGAAGGGCGGTTTAGTGGCATCGCATTCCGGCCCGCGGGATCGTATGATCTCGTCCTGAAGCGCAGAGGCGTGACGCAGGTCGTGAAGAGCGTGGTGCTGCCAAATGAAATGGAGACTTGTTACATGCCCATCAATCGGAGCAGCTTCGTCAAGCGCGTCCATAAACTGGAGTTTGAATCCGGGATGCTCGTGAAGGCGACCCTGAATAAGCCCAGTGAGGTGCTGGCCGCCGTCGAGATACCGTTGGAAATCTCCAAGGCCCTCGTTGCCCTGCCCGGTGAGATCGTGGCGGACAATGTGACAAAGCTCAGAAACAAGGATTCATTGCTGACCCAGAAAGCCGCGAACTCGAGGAGCGAGCGAGCCTTATTGGATGAGGAGATCTCGAATATCAACAAGACGATCGAGCTGAGGGAGGCGCAGAAGAAGCTCAAAAGCCTCGATGGCTCGGGGCAGCCTGTGCCCCAGACTGTTCGGTGACAGCGGGCAGAGACATTTCCTGCCATGAAAAAATTAGCCAGACGCAAGGCATTAGTTGACGAGCAGCTTGTATTTGCCTCCAAGTCTTCCATCCTATCCGCCAAACCGCTCAGCCAACCTAAGGTACCGATGCCTTCGGTGGCAGATTTTCCCAAGGTGGCCGGGATGGACAAGCTGCTAGCCGCCTTCCGCCATGCGAGGGAATTGGTGAAGCGCCACCATCGCTTGCGCAAGACGGCGAGCTATCACGGCAAGCCCATGCCGCCGGGACTGCTAACGGGTGTTTCCGTCGGCACCAAGATCAGCGGTGGGGAGGACACCGGGGAGCCATGCCTAGTCTTCCACGTTCCATTCAAGGAGTCGCGCAAGGAACTTGGCGAGCATGCCGTGCATCGCAAGCTGCCGCGGGTGGCAACCGACGTCATCGTCCGCCGGATGCCGCGGGCGCACGATCAGGCCACCCCGACCGCACCGCTGCGCGGCGGGGATTCGCTCAGCCACCCGAGAATATATAATGGCAGTTCCGGGTGCCTGGTGACCCGGCCGAGCGAGACCCAGCCGGGGAAGCTGGAGCTTTTTGTGCTGAGTGCAAACCATGTCCTCGCGGCGTGCAACGAGGCCCGCCTCGGGGACGGCATCCTGCATCCGTCGCCGAAATTCCACGGCCGCTCGCCTGCGGATAACTCCGCCATCCTCGCGCACTTTGCGGAGATAGACTGGGAAAACTACAACACGATCGACGCGGCCATCGCCGCCATCGATCCACGCGTGGCGAGCAGGGGCCTGGCCGACGGGACGATCATCAGCCCGCAGCTTCAACTCCCTTACCAAGGGCAGCGGGTTTTCAAAGTCGGCATCACTTCCGGCCGCACCTCGGGGATCGTCCAGGCAAACTTTTATTCCGGTCCGATCGACTACGCCCAACCGCACCCGCGCACGGCGCTGTTCACCGGCTTGCTCCGCATCACGCCCGACGGTTGCCCGCGGTTTTCCGAGCCCGGCGACTCGGGATCACTGGTCGTGGATCGGCAGACGCTGCGGCCCGTGGGCCTCATCATCGCGGGCGCGGAGGACAGCTACGTGTGCCCGCTGGGACCGGCCCTCGATCTGCTGAAGCTCACTCTCTACGGCTGACGGCTCTCCCTGCGGAAGATTCCGCCCGGGCAGAAGGCGGGTGGTTCCGGCCCCCGTGATTTCCCGGCGGAGGAATCCCGCCCTGAGTGGAAAAAATGCTTGCCGTGAGAGCGGTGCCCCGTAGCTTCCGCGTCCCGCAAACGGCGATTCCGGAGTAGCTCAATGGTAGAGCACGCGACTGTTAATCGTGTGGTTGTAGGTTCGAGTCCTACCTCCGGAGCCAGCGGGCAGGCGAATTCCTGCGCGGGAGTCATGCCGCGCAGTGCGGGCAATCCGCTTGGCCGTGCGACTGGCGCATGATAGGCAGTCGCCATGAAATTCCCCGTCTTCGGAATCGTGGCGTCATGCGTGGGTCTGGCGTTCCCTTCGGCGGCGGCGTGCGCGGACGAGTGGCCCGCCGCGATGCTGGAAATCGAGCAACTCGCGGTGAAGGATCCACGGCCCGGCTCCGCGCTGTGGCATCTGCGGCAGCTTGCGATCGAAAGCGGACGGCTCGCGGAATGGCGCGCGCGCTGGGAGTTGCGCGTGAGCGATTCGGCGGGCGCGGCGGAATCCGTGCTGCTCGGCTGGCTCGCTCTCGACGCGGGGAATGCCAAGGAAGCGCGTGCGCGTTTTGCGCGCGCAGCGGCGGTGCCGGGTGCGGGGCCGCAGGCGCTGCTTGCGCTCGCGGAGTCGCAGTTGCGCGCGGGCGAGGCCGGTGGTGAGGGGAATGCGCGGCGTGCGGCGGAGGCGTTCACGCGGGCGGAGGAGATCGCGGAGGCGCTGCGGCTGCCGGCGATCATCGCGCAGTCGAAAGGCGAGACCGCGGCTGCGTGGAAAAATCTCGCGAAGCTCGAAGGCGATACTCTCGCGCCCGCCGTGCGTCTCGCGCTGATCCCCGACTTTGCCCGCGCGCACCTGGCGACGGGCGGCACGGAAAAATGGGCGGGGGCACTCGCGCTGGCCGCGGGGAAAGGTGCGGACGATGCCGCCGCGTACGCCGTCGCGTGCATGGCGCTCGGCGATCCCGCGCTCGCGCACCGCGTGGCCGTGGATGCGCTGAAGCGCGAACCGGCGCACGCCGGTCTGCTCAGACTTGCCACCGCCGCGGCGCGTGCCGCCGGGTTTGCCAGCGACGCGGCGGCGCGCACCGAGGCCGCCCTCGGTGATGAGCCGACGGATGACGAACTGATCGAGGCGCTCCATGTATTTGCAAATCTCGATGCGCCGGATCACGCGCGGCGCGTCTTCGAGCGGCACGCCGCGAGGCTCGCACCGGTCGCTTCGCGCTGGCGGCAGACGTCGCCGAAATTCTGGCGTCACGGAATCACCGCGGGACTGCGCCGCACGTTCGCGCCACACGCGGCCGCGGGCGGCTGGGAGCTGCAGCTCACGCTCGGCGAACTCGCGATTCTCGAAAACGATTTCGCCGCCGCGCAGGAACCGCTGTGGCGGATGTTCGCGAGGGAATTCGACGGTGGAGAAACTGCCTCGACCGTGCGCGCGGCGGGCAACCGGCGGGCCGCGGGGGCCTCGCCATTTCCCATGGCGGGCCTCGGGCTGGCCATGCGTCTCGGTGAGATCGAGGGCCAGATCCGGGAGCAGCAAATCGTCTTCCAGCCCACCGGAGACAGCGCGACCTCCTGGTCGGTGAACTCGCTCACGGACGCGCGCGATGTCACGCTCTCCTACCTTCACCGGCTCGCGAAAATGGCGGGCGGCGACGCGCCGGAGAAATTTCTCGCCACGTTGCGAGAACGGACTGCGCACTGGCTGCCGGAGGAACGCCTGCTCGCCTTTGCCGCCATCGGGAATCCAGGGGGCATGCTGGACGCCGCAGCCGCTGTGCTCGAACGCCCGAAGCTTTCCGTGGCACTCGAGAATTTCGTCCGCAACCAGCTTGCACGCGTGCGTGCGCTGCCGGGATTGCAGGGGGATTTCTTGGCGCGTGCGGATGCTCTCGCGGCCAAGCTTCCGCCGGAGGAGGTGATCCCGCGCCGCGCGCCGTCCACCGGGCAGCGCTGGGTGTCGCTTTTGCAAAAGAGCTGGCTCCTTTTCGACGAGGAAAAATTCGCGGAGGCGGATGCGAAATTCGTCGAGGTCTTGCGCGTGCTCGGCGAGGAGGGCATGGGGCCGGATCCAGCGGGGTGGGCGAATTTCCACGCGTCCACGATCAATTCGATGGGGAGTCTCGCTGATCCGAAAGCGAAGGCCACGGCGGCTGCGTACGCGCTGAAATGGATCGGCCTCCAAGGGGTGCGGCGCACGGACTGCCCGGCACGACCGCGGCCCCAAGCGGTGTTGGAAGAGGCGGTGCCGCCCCGGAGTGTCAGCTTCATGTTCGTCTCCTCGCGGCATGCCGGCGCGATTTTCTACACTCCGATGGGCGAGTCGTATTTCGCTTCACCCGGCGGCAGCATTCCGCCGGAGATCCTTCCCAAGCTGTTTTACTTTGCCATCGAGTTTCGCGGCGCAGACAGGGCCGTGTTCGGCGAGACGCTCGCAGCGCAACTCCGCGACATCCCCGCGGACTGCGCGCGTCTGGCCTGGCTGTGCGAGATCATCGCCTCCCGTTTCGCCGGTTCCGCGACGGCAGTGCCGGTGCCGCCCGCGGCGTGGAGGGATTCGGCCGATGCCGCTGTCGCGCGTCTGATCGCGGCGCGCACGACGCTGGCGATGAGGAATCGTGAGCCGGGCCGTGTGGCTCCCGAGACCGTGGCGGATTTTGCAAAGGACATCCCTCCCGGGCCGGTGGGCCGCGCGGCGTGGCTCGCGGCGCAGCTTCACCTCATCGCCCGTCTCGAAGTTGCGGACGATCCGGTGCCAGTCGCGGAGGAATTGCTGAAGCTTTCATTCGACGCGGCGACTTTCACCGTCGCGAAGAACGCCCTCGACTTGCTCGCGGCCCGGAACACGCGCGCGGATTCCGGGGCACTGCGCGCGATGGCGGGAAAAATCACGGTCGCGCGGCTGCGCATGAACGGCGGAGAACCGCTCGCCGGTGAGATCGAGGAACGCCTCCGGTTGCTCACCGATGCCGCCGAAGTGGACGAGGCGACGGCTCTTGCACGGCGCATTCTTTCATGGCCATCCGAGCGTGTCGCGCGCTCGCCGAAGTCCGCCGCCGCGCGCCGCCAGGCGCTCGTGACGCTGAACACCTGCGGTGAATTGCACTCGTGGTTTGCAGACCTGCGGAAAGCCGCGAAGCCGGACGATGCCTTGCACACGAGGAAGCTCGCCGAAATCTCCGCGCTGATCCTGGACGTCGTTCCGAAAAACGAACGCCGTCCTGAGATCATACGCGACGGCCGCCACCTCACGCCCGCGCCGAAGGGCGGGCTGGATGCCGCGCTCCGCCGCGATGCGCGGGAGTCGCAGCGCGATGCGTGGCTGAAGCTCGTGCGCCTCGAGCCGGAGGTCGCGGCCCACTGGGCGGCGCTCCAGCAATCGCGTGAGCGGGACACGGATGCGACCGCGGACGAACGCAAGCCGCCGGTCATCGAAACCGAGACCCTCGTGCGCGGCGCGGCGGGCGGGCTGAGTGCGGATGTCGCTGCGACATACTCAGGCGGCGATCTCGATCGTCTCGCTGAACTGACCGCCAAGTGGACGGTGCGTCCTGTTGAAAACGGCCAGATTCACGGGCCCGGCATCGCAGTGCAGTTGTGGCGCGGCGGAAGGCGCGACGAGGCCGTCGCATGGCTGTGGAAACTTTTCAGGGCGGATCCGGGCACTTCGTATCAGTCTCCTGCCCTCCGCACGATGCTCATCGAGGCGCTGGCGCTTCGCGGCGACACGGCGGCGATCCTCGACGTGTTGGAATCCACGCTGGTCGCAACGGCAAAGCCTGCCGCGCCGATGGATGCCTTTCCGCGACGGGATTACTCCGGGAGCTACCCGAGTTCCGCCCGCGCGATCCGCCCGCTTCTCGACCAGGCAAGCGCGCTCGGCCTCGCCGATGCGTTGCGGGCGAAATTGGAAAAGGGCGGCGCTCCCGGATCGCAGGATCCGGCGCGGCTGCTGCGCGTGCAAATGCGCGACGCCGCGGTGCTGCCGGAAATCGTCGCGCGCATCGCGAAACCGGTGCCGCCACTTTTCCTCGAGGAACTCGCCGCGCTGCTCGACGGCTGGAGCGAGGGCCGCGCCGCATCGCGCGCCGCGCTGCTCAGACTGGAGGCCGCGCACGCGCTCCAGACTCCCGGCGAGCGCGTCGAACAACTCGCACTCCACGGCTGGCTCGCCGCCCGATGCGGCATGGAGCGCGAGGCGACACGGTGGCTGCTCGATGCGTTCGTGCTGCAGGGGAAGGTGCGGTGCAACCAGCCGGCAGTCCTCCTTCACGTCACCGAGGGACTGCTGCTGTGCCCGCTCGCGAACAACGCGAACGACGCTGCGATGGAACTCGCGAAACTCATGAAGCCGCCGGTGGCGAACATGCCTCACTTCGCCAGCGAGCCCGTCGTGAAAAGAATCCGGGAACTCGCCGCGGAGGGGAACGGGAAGGCCGTGAACCTTTTTTCCGCCGCACTGCAAGTCAGCGGCGCGGCGGCCGAGCAGGCCATCGCCACGGCGATCGAAGACGCGGCGCGCATGCTCGATTTGCACTCGGGAAAGACCACGGGCCTCTCGCCGGTCGCGTCGGTTGGCAGGACATCCGACGACGGCACGAGCGAGATCGTGTGGACGCATGCAGCGCTTCCCCCGGGCGACAAGGAGCGCCGCCAGATGCGCGTGGCCGAGATGCCGCGCACGACGCCGCCGTGGCGCGGACGCATCGAGCTGTTCTTCGGCGAAACGGCAGGCCGACTCGAGAGCATCGCCGTCATCGAAAACGCCGAGGTGAACGGGGCGTGGCGCGGCATTCTCCCAAAGCCAGACGGCTGGCTCGCCATCTCCGCGGGAGCCGGCGGCAGGACCGTGCTCGGGCCTGCGACCCCGGTGCATTTTGGAAAAAACCTACTGCCGGGCGCGGACGAAATTCTCGCAAAAATCCTGCCCGCGCCGATTTGGCGTAAGCTTGACGGCGGGCCGGGCGGCGAAGCATTCGAGTCGGTGCTCGCGGCCGAGCGCACCTTCAGTGGTGGGAATTCCGTCGGCAACTTCGTCGTGCCGATCGCCGATGCGCCGGGCAAGGATCTCACGCTCTCCGGCTGGGTGAAGCGGGGGCAGATCATGTTCACGCTGCTCGGCGAAGACGGCCAGTCGCAGGACATCGGTTCCCAGGCGATCGGCGGGCCGCAGGGCGACTGGCAGCATTTCGAGATGATGTTTCCAGTGGCGGAGCTCGCGCCGCGCCAGCCAGCCGGTCGCATGAAAGTCCGGGGCATCGCGGTGAAGCTGTCTCCGGGTGCCGCGTACAGCGGCCTGCGCGTCATCGCCACCGAGCCGAAGCCACGGGAGAAAAACTAGCGCACGCGCGCACTCATGCCTCGCTCGCGCCGCTGCTTGCCCAGCGTGCTTGCGCTTCGTAAAAGTGCCGCATGAAACTCCCCGCACTTCTCGCCGCCCTCCTGTCCCTCGCCCCAGTCACTGTCGCCGCGGAGAAATACACCATCGCGATGATCCCGAAGGGGACCACGCATGAGTTTTGGAAAAGCGTCCATGCGGGCGGGCTGCGCGCGGTCGAGGAGCTGAAGGCCCAGGGCGTCACGGTGGACCTCATCTGGAAAGGCCCGCTGAAGGAGGACGACCGCGACCAGCAGATCGCGCTCGTGGAGAATTTTACCGCGCGCAAGGTCAGCGGCATCTGCCTCGCGCCGCTCGATTCGCAGGCGCTCGTGCGCCCGGTGAATTCCGCGGCGAAGGCGAAGGTGCCCGTGGTCGTCTTCGACAGCGGCGTGAAGACCGACCAGATCGTGAGCTACGTCGCCACGGACAATTTCAAGGGCGGCCAACTCGGCGGAGAGGCGCTCGCGAAGCAGCTCGGCGGAAAGGGCAAAGTCATCCTGCTCCGCTACATGATCGGCTCGAACAGCACCGAGGAGCGCGAGGCGGGTTTCCTCGACGCGATGAAAAAATCCCCCGGCATCACGCTCATCTCGTCGGACCAGTTCGCCGGCTCCACGCGCGACAGCGCCTACGCGAAGGCGCAGAATCTCCTGAACCGTTTCGGCAAGGAAGTGGACGGCGTCTTCTGCCCCTGCGAGCCGG
>JANXZI010000319.1 GCA_025355595.1 Spartobacteria bacterium | reverse complement strand
TTTCCGTGGACCATGCGACGCCACGCGAATGGAAACCCGTGGAAATCTCCATTTTGCAGGAAGCTGCCGAACGCACCTGGGCAGCAGTCGATCGCACCCGCGCCGAAGAAGCGTTGCGCGCGAGCGAGGAGCAGTTCCGCCGCGCCATCGAGGCCGCGCCCAATCCCGTGATCATGCACGCGGAGGATGGGCAGGTGCTGCAAATTTCGAGCGCCTGGACGGAACTGACCGGCTACACGCGCGAGGACATCCCGACCTTCGATGCCTGGCTCACCCGCACCTATGGCCCCGGCGCGGATGAAGTGCGCGCGCACATGCACCAGCTCTTCGCGGGAAATGTGCGGCGGCTGGACACGGAGATGGACGTGACGACGCGCCGCGGCGAGGTGCGCCACTGGAGCTTCAGCGCGTCCGCGCCCGGCACGATGCGCGACGGGCGGCGCTTCATCGTCGGCATGGCGCTGGACATCACCGAGCGCAAACGCGCGGAGGAGGCGCTGGCGCGGGCTTTGCAGAACACCGAAGCAGCACGGGCCGAAGCCGAAGCGGCGGGCAAGGCGAAGGATCACTTTCTCGCCGTGCTTTCACACGAACTGCGCACGCCGCTGACGCCCATTCTGATGATCGCCGACAGCCTGGCCCAAGACAAAGATCTGCCTGAGTACGTGCGGGAGGACATCGAAATCATCCGGCGCAACGTGGAGGTCGAGGCCCATTTCATCAAGGACCTGCTCGATGTCACCCGCATCGGACGCGGCAAATTTGAGATCGAGCGCAAGCCGCTGGATCTCCACGAAGCGATCCGGCGCGCCGTCGGGATCGCCGAACCGGACCTTCGGGAGAAGGAGCAGGTTCTGAGTGTCCGGCTCGAGGCGTCGCAGTGCGGGACTCGCGGGGACTTTACCCGGCTGCAGCAGGTGATGTGGAACCTGTTGAAAAACGCCTCAAAGTTTACGCCGGAAGGCGGTCAGATCCGCCTGCGCACATGGAATGAGGCGGGGCACTTCCACGTCGCGGTCTCCGATTCGGGCATCGGGATCGAAGAGGCGGCGCTGAGCCAAATCTTCGATGCTTTCGCGCAGGCGAATGAGGACATCATGCGCAAATTCGGCGGCCTGGGGCTCGGCCTCGCGATTGCGAAGGGAACCGTGGATGCTCACGGTGGAAAAATCCGCGCCGACAGCGAAGGACTCGGAAAGGGCGCAACATTCACCGTGACACTGCCGCTCGAACCCGCGTTAAGCCCAAGCGCAATTCATGCAACCGCCTCGCTGGGACACCACGAACCTTTGTGAATGAAAGGCCACAAACCATGAACCCGGAAGGAGGTCTGCGAATTTTTGTCGTGGAAAACCACCGGGACACCCTGAAGTATCTGGCGAGATTTCTGGAGAGCCGGGGACACTCGGTCCAGTCGGCGCGGACGATGAAGACGGCTCTCGAGGCCTTGGCCGGGACCGAGTGCGACCTCTTCATCTCGGACATCGGGCTGCCCGATGGCGACGGCTGGGAGCTGTTGCGGCAGTTGCACTTCCCGCCACGCGTCATTGCCGTCGCCATGAGCGGCTATGGCACGCCTTCCGACTTGCAAAAGAGCAAAGACGCCGGTTTCCGCCATCATCTCGTGAAGCCGTTCGGAGGAGAGGATCTCGCGCCCTTCATCGAGGAGGCGCTCCGCGAACAGGCTGCCTGAATCCGATGGCTCGCGAAACTTCCCACCGGCCTTCGCGTTCTGCGGGTCGGCGGGCCGCTGGCGAAAAGGCGGTGGAAGTGGAACAACGGCGCATCTCCAAATTCCTGCACAAGACCGTGGGACAGACCGTCTCCGCCGCGCGCCTGCTCGTTTCCACGATGGAGCGCAAAGTCCCCGCCGGGAACAAGGAACTGACCGACGATTTTCGACGCCTCGGGAAATGGCTTGTCCATGTGAGCACGGACTTGCAGAAGCTGATCCGGAGTCTGGCCGCGGAGGAGCCGCCGACGAAGAACGGAAAGTAGGGCGCGCTTTTTGGGGCGTGCCCGCGCATGACCACGCGAGAGCGGTTCAAGAAATACTGTGGCCGCGGCAGGCAGCGTTGGGAGCGGCGATTTGAAATCGCCGGCCTTGCGCACCCGCGCAGCGGCCATCCGCCACGGCGGCTGCGTAATCACCGTGATCCGGCGATTGCAAATCGCCGCTCCCA
>JANXZI010000296.1 GCA_025355595.1 Spartobacteria bacterium | reverse complement strand
GAACTGGTTCATGCCGGCGTTCGTGAAGAGGAGGTTCGGCGAGTCGGGCATGAGACTGCTCGACGGCACGATGGTGTGCTTTTTCTCGGCGAAGAAATCGAGGAACTGCTGGCGGATCTGGGTGCTGGTGAGCATGGCGCGTTGGGTGCGGTGAAAAGGGCGCGCAAGCTACATGGCGAGCCGCAAAGGTAAAGCGCGGGGCTGCGGCGGAAAATGCGGGAACAACCTTGGATCCCCGCCGTTTTCGCTCATGGCGACGGTGACGGTGCAGGTCTCGCGCGTGCGTGCGCCGCGCGATTAGCGCCGCTTCCAAAACGAACGGTAGAAAAATTCCTTTTCGTCGTCGGAGACGGAAGGGAGGAGCCAGTTCGAGCGGAAGACTTCGCGGTCGGCGCGTTCGTCCTGCGTCTCCCAGCGGCGTTTCGCGGCGAGTTCATCCTTCGATGCGCAGCCGCCGAATGCGAACATGAGCGTGAGCGACGTGAGTGCAGTCAGGAGGGGGCGGAGAAAATTTTGGTTCATGCGCGCGGCGAAGATGCCAGCAATCGGCGGCGAGTCATGGCGATATTTTGCCCGCGGGGCTGCGGCCCGTGACGTGGATTTGCCGACGCTGTCTTTGCAAGCCGTCCGGAGCGACTGCGCTCTTCCGAGCGCAGCCACGCTCCGCACGGCAAAACGGTTCGCCAACCCGTCACGCAGATCAGATGCTGTGGGCGGATGATTTACCTCGACTACAACGCCACGACCCCGCTCTCGCCAGAGGCCTTGGGCGCGATGCGGCCGTACCTGGAAAAATTTCACGGCAACGCGTCGTCCATCCACGCGGCTGGCCGTGAGGCGCGCGCGGCGATTGATGATTCGCGCGACCGGCTCGCCGCGCTGCTCGCGTGCCGGCCTCACGAGATCATCTTCACCGGCGGAGGCACGGAGGCGAACAACCTCGCGCTGCTCGGCCTCGCCCGCGCGCACTCTGCCCGCGGGAAGCATCTGATCACCTGCGCGACGGAGCATCATGCGGTGCTGCATCCGCTGGAGCATCTGCAAAGGCGCGAGGGCTTCCGGCTCACGGTGCTCGGCGTGGATCCGCGCGGCTTGCTCGATCCCGAAGATCTGCGCCGCGCGCTCACGCCGGAGACGTTGCTCGTCTCGGTGATGACGGCGAACAACGAGACCGGCATCCGCCAGCCCGTCGCGGAAATTGCCGCGCTGTGCCGCGCGCAGGGCGTGCTTTTTCACACGGATGCGATCCAGACATTCGGCAAGGAGCCGCTGACCTGCGCCGCCGATGCGCTCTCACTCGCGGCGCATAAATTTTACGGACCGAAGGGCGCGGGCGTGCTCGTGCTGCGCGGTGCGATTTCCGTCGAGCGCATCGCCTACGGCGGCAGCCACGAGAGCGAGCGCAGGCCGGGGACGGAGAACGTCGCCGCGATCGTGGGCATGGCGCGCGCGGCAGAAATCGCGGCGGCATCCGCGACGGACGAAGCCGCGCGGCTCGCCCCGTTGCGCGAGCAACTCTGGGAGGGAATCCGCGCGGCCTTCCCCGGCGCCGTTCGCAACAGCGACCCCGCGCTCTCGCTCGCGAACACGCTGAACGTGAGTTTCCCCGGACTCGACGGCGAGAGCCTGCTGATCAATCTCGACCTCGCGGGCATCTGCGCATCGAGCGGCTCGGCGTGCATGGTCGGGAGCATCCAGCCTTCGCATGTGCTGCTCGCGATGGGCGTGCCGCGCGACGTCGCGCAGGCGACCGTGCGCTTTTCGCTCGGGAAAAATACCACGGCAGCGGAAATCCTGGAGGCGGTGCGGCGCATGGGCGGAATCTTCTCGCGACTGAGCCGGCTTGCCGATGCTTCCGTGCAGGCAATGGAGCAGCAGGGCATTCAACGCCCAACGTCCAACGTCCAACGCCCAACGCCCAAGGATTGAATCCCGCAGCGACGCGTTGCTTGAAATTGGACGTTGGGCGTTGGACGTTGGGCGTTAAACGTTGAGCCCGCCGCAGGCGCCTCCCGCCTTGCGCCGAAGTTTCGCTCCTCGTCCTTACCGCACATTTGACGAGTCCCGCGAAACCGCCCCACCTTTCACTTGCCCGCGCGCGGCGGCTGGCTATGACTCGCGATCCGAAAAATGGAACCTACCGCTGACCTCGCACTCATTGGACTGGCCGTCATGGGCCAGAACCTCATCCTCAACATGAACGACCACGGCTTCACGGTCGTGGCCTACAACCGCACCGTCTCGAAGGTCGACGACTTCCTCAACAACGAGGCCAAAGGCACGAACATCATCGGCGCGCATTCGCTGGCCGAACTGGCCGCACTGCTCAAGCGTCCCCGTCGCGTGATGCTGATGGTGAAGGCCGGCAAGCCCGTCGACGAGTTCATCGAGCAGTTGCTGGGTGTGCTCGAGCCCGGCGACATCATCATCGACGGCGG
>JANXZI010000285.1 GCA_025355595.1 Spartobacteria bacterium | reverse complement strand
TGCAAAAAGGAGTTCCCGTATCTCGCGGACAAGGGGCTGACGTACATGACCATCGAGGTGCTCTCGAACTGGCACATCTACGGCCCGCAGATCTACCTGAGCCTGCGTCTCGCGTACGATCCGCATGGGAATCCCGAGGCGATCATGGAGGACTACTTCGTGAAATTTTACGGCGAGAAAGCCGCGCCGCACATGAAGGCGTATTGGATGGGCATTGACGCCGCGCAGCAAAAGCTCACGACGCACGCGGGGTGTTTTTTCGGACTCTCGCAGATCTACACGCCGGAGTTTCTCGCACAGTGCGAGGGCCTGCTGGCAAAGGCGGCGGCGGCGGCGAAGGGCGACGAGACGCACGCGCTGCGCGTGGCGATGCACACCGAGGGCCTGCGCAGCGCGCGCGCCTACCGCACGATTTCCGATGCGATGAACCGCGGTGATTTCGCCGCAGCGAAAAGCGAATACGATGCGACGGTCGCGCGACTGGAGACGGTGATCGCGAAGGGCTGGGCCAACCGCGAATACGGCACGGCGTACTTGAGGCGTTTCCTCAGCAAGACGGTGCTCGAAGGCGCAGCGGCGACCGCAGCGCCGAACCGCGTGCTGCAGGTGCTGCCGGATCGCTGGCGCTTCAGTTTCGACGACGATGACTCGGGCAACACGAAGGGTTTTCACCGCGCGGACTTCAAGGACGACGCCTGGCCGCAGGTCGCGACATTCAGCACCACGCTCGACACGCAGGGTTACGAAAAAAACACGGTGTTCTGGTACCGCGCGAAGATCACCGTGCCGGAAAAACACGACAGGCTCGCGCTGTTTTTCGGCGAGGTGGACGGGAAGGCTGAGGTGTATGTGAACGGCGAAAAGATTGCGGTGCCGCAGGCAATTCCAAATGCGAAAAAGGCCGCGGCACCCGGCGCGAAGGAGTCGCGCGAGGGCATGTCCAAGGCGCGCACGCCATTCGAGGTGGATGTGACTGCCGTAATCAAAACCGGAGCGAACACCGTGGCCGTGCGCGTGGATCACTCGCAGATCACGGACCTGTCGCTCGGCGGGATTCTCCGCCCCGTGCTGCTCATCGCAAAGCCGGAAGCGGGTTCTGCAAAGTGAGCATCGCGGTTTTCCCTGCGCGAACCCAAAGAACGGACATCGCGAACCCTTGTTCCCCCTGCATGAAGATCATCACGCTTTGCCTTTCCCTGTGGGCCATCAGCCTTGATGCCGCCGAGTGGCCGCACGCGTTGCGTGGAATCGTGAATGGAACGGCGAAGATCGAGACGGATGATTTTCTGCGCGTGCCTGCCTCCGTGGAAGCGCGGCGGAAGGAGAAGGACGTGGCGGCATTCGAGGTTGCGCACGCCGCGCCGAGCGTTGAACTCGCATTTCACGATCAACTCGGGCCGGACGCGGCGTCGCGGCGGCTGTGGTCCTCGTGGGGCGACATCGGCGTGGCGAGTGATGGGCGCGTGTATTGCGCAATTGGCGATCACGGCGACGACGCGGGCGGCAATGCGCGCTGCTTCCTCTACCAGTGGGATCCGGCGAAGCACACGCTTCGGCAAATCGTGGACATGAACCGCATCGTGCCCCCGAAGGCCGGGCAGCCTGCGTGGTCGAAGGTTCATGCGAAAATTGACGAGGGTGCGGACGGGAAGATTTACTTCAGTTGCACGCTCAATGGCGGGCAGAAGGCGGGCGATCCGAAATACGGCTTCAACGACACGCTCCCCGGCGGGCAGATCTACCGCTTCGATCCAGCGGATGGCCGCACGGAGGTCTTCGCAAATCTGCCGCCTCGCCGCTGCACGGCCACGTCGCAACTCGACCGCGCGCGCAACATCTGGTGGTGCAATCTCGAAGCGGGCAACGGCGACGCGCTCTTCGGCATCAATCTCGCGACGAAGAAAATTGTGCACCAGGGCGAGGATGGCTCGGTCGGTTTCAACCGCGCATTTACGCTGCTGCGCGACGGGCGCGTGCTTTGCAATGGTGCAAAAACTTTCCAGAGTTTTGATCTCACGACGGGCAAGTTGCAGGCGCTGCGCGCGGGCGCGGAAGGATCGCCGGGGATGCGCTGCGCGACACGCGAATCGCGCAGCGGGCACGTCTTCGGTGTCATGCAGACGACCCACCAGTTGTTTGATTACGACGTGGTGAAAGATGAATTCAAGCTGCTCGGGCCGGGCTGGCTGGCCGGCGAATACACGGCGGTGTGCGAGCTGTCGCCGGATGAAAAATTCCTGTACTACCTGCCCGGCTCGCACGGGCGCGCGTGGCAGAGCGGGACGCCGGTGATCCAATTCGAGATCGCAACCGGCAAACGCAAAGTGCTGGCCTTTCTCGCCCCGGCTATCGGGAGCCGCACGGACTTCGTGCCCGGCGGCACGTACGGCATGAAGGTCAGCGCGGACGGCGCGACCCTGTTCGTCAATTTCAACGGCCACGCCGCGGACTCGATCCGGCCTGCGAAGATGAAGCCGAGTGGTTTCGGCCTCACCGCTTTCGCCGTCATCCACATCCCAGAATCCGAACGCCCATGAACACCCACGCCTTCTTTCGCTGCGCGATTTTCGTCGCCGCAGTTTCCGAACTCCAAGCCGCGACGCTCGTGCGCGACGGCAAGCCCGCCGCCGTGATCGCGCTGCCGCCGGAGCCGACGGAATTTGAAACGCTCGCGGCGAAGGAACTCACGACGCACGTCGAGAAAATGTCGGGCGCAAAACTCGAAACCGCGACGGTGGACGCGGCGGGTGCGGAGGCGTTTGCGGCGAAGGCGCGCGGTGACAAGAAGGCCGTGATTTTCATCGGCAGAAATATCGAGCCGAAGCTGGCAAAATTGCTCGGCGACAAGAGCGGCGTGCGCGGTGCGTTCGCGCTGAAGGCGACGGATGATGCGGTGATGATCGCGGGCCTCGGCGAAGGCCCGGCGTACGGCGTGAGCGAACTGCTCGAGCAACAGGGCGTGCGGTGGTTCATGCCGGGCGATCTCGGCCTGGTGATCCCGGAGATGAAGACGATCACCGTCGCGAAGCAGGAGATCATGCAGGTGCCGTCCTTCGTGTCGCGCTGGATGCAGATGCCGGACAAGGACTGGCAGGTGCGCGTGCGCTGCGGCGGCGATGTTTTTACGAATGCCCACGGAATGCCCGCGCCGAAGGCCACGCAGGACAAGGTCACGGGTGCGATCGAGCCGAAGGAATTCACGGAATTCTTTGCCTTGAGCAAAGGCCGGCGGACGACGCGGCAGGTGTGCATCTCGAATCCGAAGGTCCTCGAATTCGCCGTCAAAGCCGTGCGTGAGATGCGCAAGAAGGGAAGGGGGCCGGTCATCGGCATGGGGCCGAACGATGGCGGCGGCTTCTGCGAGTGCGAGAAATGCCGCGCACTCGATGGAGGTGACTTTGATCCGTTCTCGAATGAGCCGGCGATGACTGATCGCTATATTTGGTTCTTCAATCAGATCCTCGCGAAAGTCAGCAACGAGTATCCGGATACGAAGATCGGATTTTACATCTACCACAGCTACATGCGCCCGCCGGTGCGCTGGAAACCTGACCGACGAATCACCGGCGCGCTCGCGCCGATCGCGCTGGACCGCGTGCATGGATTCTCGAATCCCGTCGCGCCCGAGAAGAGCTACGCGAAGTGGCTCTGCCAGGAGTGGTGCAAGATTCTGCCGGAAATCTACGACCGCGGCTACTGGAGCAATCTCGCGTGCCCCGGGTTTCCGTTCATCATCGTGCATCGGCTGCGCGACGAGATTCCCGTGAGCCACGATCTCGGCTTGAAAGGATGGCGCGTGGAGACGTTCCCGAACTATGGCCCGCAGTTTCCCACGATGTATGTCGCGGCGAAGCTGATGTGGAATCACCAGCTCGATGTGGATGCCCTCATGCAGGACATCAGCGAGAAATTCTTCGGCCCCGCGGCGAAGCCGATGGGCCGCTACATCGCGCTGATGGATGCGGCACTGCGCGACAGCGATCACTGCACCGGCTCGTCCTGGGACATGCCGTACCTTTACCCCGCAAAGGTGCGCGATGAAGCGCGCGCATTGCTCGCGGAAGGACGCCGGCTGGCCGCGGGCAAGGGCGACTACGAGAAGCGCGTGCAGATGATCAGCGAGACCTTTGAGACGCTGGAGGCGTTCATCGCGATGATGGATGCGCGCGTGCGCGTGGATTTCCCCGCTGCGCAAAAGGAACTCGAGCGGCTCGATGCCGCCGCGGAAAAGCTGATGGCCTACCAGCCGACGGCGATGTTGGCCGGTGGGCGGCACAGTTCTTACATCAATTACATGCGCCGCTTCTTCCGCCCGGCGACGGAGGACGGCTTCAAGCGCGTGACGGGCGGCAACCGTCTTGTCGCGGCGGCGAAGGACGAGTGGGATTTCATGATCGATCCGCAGCGTCTCGGCGAATCCATCGGGCTCTGGCGCGCGGACATCACGGGTGGCAACTGGCAGCGAATCAAGAGCAGCAGCTCGTCGTGGAGCAATCAGGGTCTGCGCTATTACAAGGGCATGGCGTGGTATCGCCAGACCGTCGAGGTGCCTGCAGCGGACGCGGGCAAGCGGTTGTTCCTGTGGTGCGGCGGCGTGGATGAAAAGGCGAAGGTGTGGATCAACGGCCAGCCGATCGGCATCAGCCACGGGGCATCGTTCTATCCCTTTGAACTCGATGCGACGCCCGCCGTGAAGCCGGGGAAAAACGTGATCACATTCGCCCTCGTGAACGACGTGGTGAACGAACTCGGCACCGGCGGCATCGTCGCTCCGATGATGCTCTACGCACCCGCCGCGGGCAAGGACGCGAAGCTCGACAACGGCCGCTTCGAGCTGAAGCCGACTTTCCCGTGACCGAAAGGCACATGTCTTCCAAGGAATTCAATTCTCGCCAACACGTTTACCGAAATATCGTCGTGCAACTTTTGGAACTGGCATTCCCTGTCACGATTGTTGCTCAAGATGGATGGGCAGAATACGTGGCGACACCCGATGGCAGGGAGCGATGGAGTGTCACAGCTATCAGGAAGTATAACCGCATCGGATTCATCGTTGCGGATTCGGAAGGTGCTGTGTGGCGTCTGGAACGAATCGAGCCGATTCAGCAGATCACGCTGTTGGATCGGCTGCGTGCCGTATTTCAGCACCACCTGATCGCGGTTCGTATCATGCTCGAAAGAGCCGACGGAGATCCGCTGACTGTCTTCCGCGCACATTTTGCGAAGGCATTGGAGAACAACGACGATTCGCTGACGCAGTTCCATTCAAGCGATAAACTGGCTGCGGTCATCAATGGTGCCGTCTCGTTGCCAAAACTTCTGACGACGCTCCACAAGATGCGAGTGACGTAAGGCTTCCGATGGTGGTGAGTGCAGCCGTGGCGCTAATTCCGGTTTCTGTAGAGCCGCTGAATACGCCCGAAGAAAGGTGTTCATTCCCGCTGTGGATGTGATACCAGTTCGTGGCGCACAAAACGCTGTCGTGAGGAAACCCACTCTCGCGGCAAATCCCGCCCCAATCCCATGAGCACCACCTCGCGCTTCCTCGTTTGCATCCTCGCAGTTTCATCCGACCCGGCATGGGCTGCGGAGCCGACGAAGGATCAGTTGGATTTTTTCGAGAACAAGATCCGTCCGATCCTCACGGACAAGTGCTACAAGTGCCACTCGATCGAGGCTGGGAAATCGAAGGGCGGGCTCTCTCTCGACACGAAGCCTGGCTGGGAAAAGGGCGGCGATGCCGGGCCTGCGATCATCCCCGGCAATGTGGAAAAATCGCCGCTCTACAAGGCGCTCACGTACGAGGACAAGGATCTCCAGATGCCGCCCTCGAGCAGCGGCGGCAAGCTTGCCGCGAACGAACTCGCGGACATCGCGGCGTGGATCAAAATGGGTGCGCCCGATCCGCGCGCGCAGGCGACGAAGGTGAAGCGCAGCGGG
>JANXZI010000278.1 GCA_025355595.1 Spartobacteria bacterium | reverse complement strand
CATTTACCTCCGGCTGCGTGAGGCGCTGAGTGTCGAGCGGCCCGATAAGGAATATGCCTACTTGCCGCCTGTGGAGAAAGTCGCAATCCGCACGATCCTCAAAGGCACGCTGCCGGATCTGCCGTCGGGGTGGTGAGGCGGAGGGAGAAACGTCCAAAGTCCAACGCTCAACGTCCAATTTGAGCGTCGCGTCTGGATGCAAACATTGGACGTTGAGCGTTGGACGTTCAAAAAAATGGGCGTCTCCCGCAGTGCAGGAGACGCCCGTGATTTGTGTAATCGCTGCGCTTACTTTTCGAGCGGAGCGTTCGCATCCTTCCAGCCGGAGATGCCGGCGGAAAGGTGCTTCACATTCGTGTAGCCGAGTTCCTTCGCGGCCTTGGCGGCGGCGGAGTAGGCGTTGCACGTCGGGCCGCCGCAGTAGGCGACGACGAGCGCGCTCTTGTCAGCGGGCAGGGCCTTCGCGAGTTCCGCCTTCTGTGCTCGGAAATCAATCGCCCCGGGGACGTGACCGGCCTTGAAGGAGTCGGTGCCGTTCACATCAATGACGGTGACTTTCTTGGCCGTGATGGCGGACTTCAGCTCATCAATGCTGATGTCGGGGAATTCACCGGCCTGTGCGCTGACGGCGATGAATGCGGTGGCGAGGAGTGCGAGGAGTTTCTTCATGTTGGTTTTGGTTGTTGGTTCTGCTGGTTGGGCTTCGCCCCATGTGAGGAGAAGCGGTGAGGGTTTTACCCGCCGAATGAACGGCGAGTATCAAAGAGCGTAAATGCGCGGAAGTTGCGAACCTTTGAGCGGATTTTTGTCGGTCATGACGGCGAGAGGTAATCGTCCGGGCTGCCATCTTGGATGCCGGAAAAAACGCGGGCGCTATTTGCGCCGCGAGACCTCGCGATGACGGAAGCAGCACGTAAGGTGATCGTTTACCATGCCGGTCGCCTGCATGAATGCGTAGCAGATCGTCGAGCCGACGAACTTGAATCCGCGCCGGAGCAGATCCTTGCTCATCAAGTCGGACTCCGGGGTGCGTGCGGGCACGTCCTTCATTTTGCGCCTGTGGTTTTGGATCGGCTTGCCATTCACAAAACTCCACAACAGCGCATCGAGGCTGCCGCCTTCCTCCGTGAGTGCGATGCACGCCTTCGCGTTCTGGATCGTCGCCGCGATCTTCAGCCGGTTGCGGACGATGCCCGCATTTGCGAGCAGTTCCGTGACCTTCTTCGGCGTGTAGCGCGCGATGCGCTCCACCTCGAAATGGTCGAACGCCTCGCGGTAATTTTCGCGTTTCGCGAGGATGGTGGACCAACTCAGCCCCGCCTGCGCGCCTTCGAGGATGAGCATCTCGAAAAGGTGCCGGTCATCATGCACCGGCACGGCCCACTCGGAATCGTGGTAGGCGATGTCGAGCAGCTTCGTCGGCCAGGGGCAGCGGATTTGACTCTTCATTTTGTCTTGAAAGGAAAAGCGCCCGGATTTCTCCGGGCGCTTTGAACTTTTTCTGAACGGAAATCCGTGGCCTACGCGTTGTACCACTCCTGCCACTGCTTCCCCTTCTTCAATCCCGGCGTCGGCACGGGATATTTGCCGTCCTTGTCCGAGGCGAGCGGCGGCGGGCTGTCCATCGTGAGCTTGTCGGCATCCGGGCAGTACTCGTGCTCGTGGTTCAGCATTTCCTCGAAGGTCACTTCCTGCCCGGTGTGCGCGGCCATGCGGCCCATTGAGGTCACGACGCTGGCCTCGACGCCGTATTTGACTTCGTTGAACGGTTTGTCGCTGCGAATGGCGTCAATGAGATCGGTCCACTCGTTGAAGTGCGACTCCATCTCGTTCTTCTGCACGTCGGAGGTCCAGATGAGGTTGCTCTTGCTCGGGTTCTGCCCCTTGAAGGTGCTCGACGGAAGCCCGGTGTCACCGCTCTTCGCGGCGATGGCCATGCCCTTCGTGCCATGCACGTAGCTCGAATAAATTTGGTTTGCGCCGATCATGCAGCGGCCGTCCATGTAAAGTTTCGCGCCGTCCTCGAAGGTGTATTCGACCGCGTAGCTGTCGAAATTTTGATCCACGTAGTTGTCGCGATAGTGGCGTCCGCCGAGGGCCTGGGCCTTCACGGGCCACGCGTTTTTCATCCAGCTCAGGTGGTCGATGTGGTGGATGTAGAAGTCGCTGAAGCATCCGCCGCTCGCCCAGATGAAGCTGTGGAAACGCGAAAGCTGCCACTGCAATTCAGTCGGCTTGCCGGGCAGGTTGTTGTCGGGGCCGGGATATTTTTCCGAGAATGCCGAGCCAATCGGCGGCGACATCCGGTAGCCGCGCATGAGCATGATGTCGCCGATTTCGCCATCCTGCACACGCTTGTGGAGTTCCTGCAGCGCGCGGCTGTGGCGGCTGTTCAGGCCCACGCCGACCTTCAGGCCTTTCTTGAGCGCCTCCTCGTTCAGCTTCAGCATCAGGCGCGACTTCGGGCCGTCCGCCGTCACGGGCTTTTCCATGAAAATGTTCACGCCCTTTTCAATCGCATACTTGAAGTGAACCGCTCGAAACGCCATCGGCGTCGTGAAGATGGCGACGTCGCCTTTTTTCAGGCAATCAATCGCCTTCTTGTAGCCGTCGAAGCCGATGAACTTCGTGTCCTCGCTCACCTTCACGTTGTTGGGCAGCGCTCGCTTCAGCGAGTCGTGGCTGCCCTTCATCCGGTGGTCGAAAATGTCAGCCATCGCGACGAGATTGATCGGCGGGCCGGTCTGATCCATCGCGTTCTTGGCCGCACCGGTGCCGCGCCCGCCGCAGCCGACGAGGGCGATATTGATCGTCTCGCTACCCGCAGCGTGGACGAATGGAATGGAGACGCCCGCGAGCGCGGATGCCGCGGCGATCTGGCCGGAGGTCTTCAGGAATTCACGGCGGGAGGAGAGGGGAGGCTGTGGGTTGTTCATGCGGTGCGAATCACGCGGGATGTTTCGCGGAGTGTCAATCGCCATGCTCCGTGTGACAAAATTTCGAGCCGAAAAAAAGGCGCGACTATTTTCAAACACAATCGGCCCTCGTCGGTCTTATCATTTGTTCTGGGGGGAACAACCCGGGGTCGTCGGAAGTGTCCAATGGATACCGGCGGCCCCGGACACTTTTTCAGCGAACGCCAAGGAGCGGAGACAT
Source organism: Spartobacteria bacterium (assembly GCA_025355595.1). Taxonomy (GTDB): domain Bacteria; phylum Verrucomicrobiota; class Verrucomicrobiia; order Chthoniobacterales; family Chthoniobacteraceae; genus SXWH01. The sequence continues at coordinate 2,908 of JANXZI010000278.1, read as the reverse complement.
TCCTGTCGCCGACCTGCGACTGCGCCCGAGGCGCACACTTCATGGGTGATGCGCGCATGCGTCCATCCACACATCCAAAAAACAGTGCGCCTCCGGTGCATCTGACGACGGCGACAGGAATGTCGCCGCTCCTTGCGCGTGCTTGCCGACGTGCCGCAGCCCGGCTTGCTTGTGCCGTGACCCACTCCGCTTTGCATCTCGACCTCGACGGCGCGTGGTCGCGCGATGCCGCGAATGGCGCGGACTATCTCGACGCACGGAAATGGGGCCCGCGTCTGCGGTTCTCCGCACCGCGCGCGGAGATGGAGGAATTTTTCGACGAAGTGAAAGGCAGGCTCGCGCCCTTCACGCTCTACGGCTCGGGCGAATTCCACCACCTCAGCGCGCTGTGGCTGCGGCAGTTTCGCGAGCCGATTGTGCTCGTGTCATTCGACAATCACCCCGACTGGGACGTGCGCCCGCCGCATTGGGGATGCGGCGGCTGGGTGAACCGCGCGATGGAACTCCCGCACGTCGAATCCGCGACCGTGTGGGGCTGCGGGAATTTCGAGTTCAACTGGCCGCACCGCTGGTTTGCCAACCACCGCGCGGTGGCGGCTGGAAAACTCGCCGTCCATCCGTGGAAGGAGCGCATGAGCGAGAGCGTGCGCGAGCGCTGGCCGGGGATCTCGCGCGAGGACTGGAGCCCGCAGTTCGCCGCATTCGCGGAGCAGCTTCGCGGGAAAAAAGTGTACGTCACGATTGATACCGACTGCCTGCGCCTGGAGGACGCGGTGACGAATTGGGAGCAGGGACTCTTCGCCGCAGAGGACATCGGCGCCGCGCTGAAAATGCTGCGCACGGGCGGCGCAGAGATCGTCGGCGGCGACGTGTGCGGCGCGTGGTCGCTGCCGGAATACGCGCGGTGGAAGCAGCGCTTCGCCGCAAACTTCGATCGTCCGAAGCTGCCTCAGATCGATCCGGAAAACGCGCGCGCCACGAACACCCGTTCGCTCGCGATTCTCTGGCCTGCGCTCACTGGCGCGTGATTTTCGCGTCTCGGCATCCCAGACGATGGGAGCAGAGCAGGGTTGGATTTCCGAATGCGCTTGGCGTAGCTTCGCGAGAAATCTCTGCCATGCCGAACCGCTCCATCTTCCGCATCGTCCTCGCCTGCCTGCTGCCGGCGTTCTTTTTTCCCCGCGCCGATGCGCAACAGGCTCCGAACGGACAGCAAATCACGACGCCCTCGCTGCTCGCCGACACGGCGGCGGTCGAGCCGGGCAAGCCGTTTTTTGTCGGCGTTCACCTGAAGATCATTCCGCGCTGGCACACGTACTGGCAGTTCGGCGGCTCGCCGAGTTTTCCATTCGGAGTCGAGTGGGAATTGCCCGAGGGCTGGCAGGCGGGGCCGATCAATTTCCCGCTGCCGCACCTCGTGGTGGATCAGGACGGGCAGGCCCTCTTCGCGTATGAGCACGAGGTTTTCTTCCCGGTGAAAATCACGCCGTCCGCGAAGCCCGCGCAGGGCGAGGTGCGCATCGGCGCAAAGGCAAAATGGCAGGTGTGCGCCGAGGCGTGCATCCCGGGCGACGCCGATCTGGAACTGAAGCTTCCGGTCGGAACCGCGAAGCCCGCGAACGTGGAGCTTTTTTCAAAATGGATGGCGCAGCTCCCGCGCACCGATGTACCGCCGACGCAGGACGTGAAATACGAGGGGAAAGACAAGACGCTCATCGTCCGCATCGGCGGGCTGCCGAAGGACGCGACGGTGGAATTTTTCCCGCAGCCGCCGGAGGATTTTGGCAGCACGTTTGAAATCAAACGCAACGTCACCAACGAGGCGGAGGCCGATGGCACGCACGTCCTCGGTTTTCCGTTCGATGAAAAGATTCCCGCGAATCTCGCGTGGCGCGGCCTGCTCGTCGTGCAGAAACCCGGCGGCGTCCGCGAGGGCTGGATGCTCGGGAAGCCCGCAGCCGCTATCGTCACTCCGCCGAAACCCGAAGCCACGCCGAAGCCCGAAGTGAAGCCGGGTGCGGACGCCGGCGGCTGGGATCCGTTTGACGAAATCACGTCGAAGCCGAAGGGCCTCTGGCTCCTGCTCGTCGAGGGATTTCTCGGCGGACTGCTGCTGAATCTCATGCCGTGCGTGCTGCCGGTCATCAGTCTGAAGATTTTCGGATTCGTGCAGCAGGCCGGCGAGGCGAAGGAACGCATTTTCAAGCTCGGCCTCGCATTTTGCGGGGGCGTGTTCGCGTTCTTTGCCATCGTCGCGACGCTCATCGTGGCGCTCGCGTCGTTTGGTAAATCGTTCGGCTGGGGCGCGCAATTTTCCAATCCCGTGCTGCTCACGGTGATGGTCGGCGTGGTGTTCATCTTTGGCCTCAGCCTGCTCGGCGTGTTTGAAATCACCCTCGGCGGCGCGGAGTCGAAGCTCAGCGAACTGTCGTCGCAGGAGGGCGCGGGCGGGGCATTCATGCACGGCCTTTTCACCACGCTGCTCGGCACGTCCTGCACCGCTCCGCTCGTCGGGCCGGTCATCGGTGCGGCGATCACGCGACCGGGGCCGCAGGTGTTCGCGATGTTCGCGGCGATCGCGACGGGGCTTTCGCTGCCGTATTTCCTGCTCACCTGGAAACCGGCGTGGATGAAATTTTTGCCGAAGCCCGGCATGTGGATGGTGCGCTTCAAGCAGGTGCTCGGATTTGTGATGCTGGCGCTCGTCGTGTGGTTGCTCAGTTCCTTTCCGACCACGGGCGTCGTCGTGCAGGTCTGCTCATTCCTGCTCGTGCTCGGCGTGGCGTGCTGGCTGCTCGGCAGCTATCATGACGCGCGCTGGGCGCTCCCCGTCGCGCTGCTCGCGGCGGTCGGCGGATGGTTTGGATTTGTCCACGGGCGCGTGACGGCGGCGGGTCCCGCCGCCACG
>JANXZI010000668.1 GCA_025355595.1 Spartobacteria bacterium | reverse complement strand
GGTTTCCGCTGTGTGCTGGTGCCGGGCGGGGAACGGTGACGGGGTGGAAAATACACGGCACAAATCTTCGGCGGACAATTTGGAAATCGCCCCCGCATTCCGGTGCGATTGCCTTGACCAGTGATTGACGCACCATTGCCGCCGTTGTCTATTTTTCACGAACTCCCCTCTCCTGCCATGCACGATCCCCTCCAAGCCGAACAGCAAGGTGAACTCCAGCCGCAGCACACTGCGCCGCCGCTCACTTTCATGCAGAGATTCCAGCAGAAGCTCGCGGAGTCGCGCTACTTCATGCTGTCGTGTGTCATCCACACGGGCATCGTGATCGTGATGGGATCGATCGTGCTCTACCAGGCTCTCGTCGAGCCGCCGGACTTTGTGTCGGAGGGCGGCGACGGGCTCATCTCCGCGACCGAAGACCTCGCACCGCCGCCGGACTCTCCCGCGGAAGCCGTGCCGACCGAGCAGGTGGCACCGACCGCGCCGAGCGTGAACAGCCCGGCCATAGACGTCATCCAGACGACATCGGCGGCGAGCACTTTCAAAATGGCACCGACGCAGGTGAGCGTGAAGATCGCGACCAACGCGAGCGACATCGCCAAGGCCACCGGCGCGGCCGGGAAAATGACCGGCGTAGGCAGTGCGCTCTCCGGCGTGATGCGTGCGCGCACCGGCACCGGACGGATGAAGGCGATGGAGCAGAACAAGATGAAGACCAAGACCGAACAGGCGGTCATGAAGGGCCTCGTGTGGCTCCAGCAAAATCAGAATCCCGACGGCTCGTGGGGCGACTCGACGAAGGGCGCGATGACGGGCTTCGGCCTGCTCTGTTTCCTCGGCCACGGCGAGACCCCGGAGTCGCAGCAGTTCGGCCTCACCGTGGCGAAGTCCGTGCAGTGGATCGTCGAGAATGGGACGAAGAACGAAGGCCGGCTGAACATGGCGAAGGCTTTCGGCAATGTGTATGAACACGCGATCTGCACGTACGCGCTCGGCGAATATTACACGATGACGCAGGACTACCAGGTGAAGGAGCTTTTCACGAAGGCCATCGGCTACATCGTACAGGGCCAGGGCCCCGCCGGTGGCTGGACCTACTCGTATGACAAGTCGAAGGACGACGTCTCCGTGAGTGGCTGGCAGATCCAGGCGCTGAAGGCCGCGCACCTCAGCAAGCTCGGCATCTACGGCGTGGACGAGGCGCTCGACAAGGCCATGGCCTGCCTCGAGCACATGAAGGGGCCGAAGGGCGGCTATGGCTACACGAGCCCTGCGGACAAATACAGCCTCAGTGGCGTGGGCATCCTCTGCCAGCTTTTCTGGAAAGGCGAGCGTGGCACATTGCGCAAAGGCATGGAGTGGCTGCTCGACACGACGGAAAAAAACCAGCCCGTGAAATACAAGGGCGAGCACGCGGATCTTTACGCATGGTACTATCACACGCAGGCGTGCCTCATGTTCGGCGGCAGCGCGTGGACGAAATGGAACCGCTGGTTCCAAGATGAAGTCGTGGATGCGCAGAATCCCGACGGAAGCTGGCCCGCCCCCGGCGGCAAGTCCCATGGCCCGCAGATGACGGAGACGATGGCGGGCAAAGTCTATCGCACATCGCTGTGCATCCTGATGCTCGAAGTCTTCTACCGCTACATGCCCACCACGCAGGGCTGAGCCGGGTGGAAAAACATCCAACGTCCAACGTGCAGCATTGAGCATTCAACGATTGATCATTGGTGGAATGTTGGGTGTTCAATGTTGGATATTCCTCGCTCCAGAAAGCCGGGGCGCGGCGAGTGAGGGCATGACAAAGAATGAAGATTCGAAATCCGGCGCGCCCGGCGATTGACATGTGTTGATGACCGGGGTCTAATTTTCAAAAATCCACACCCATGCACGATCCTCTCCAGACCGAACCGCAAGGCGACGAACAGCAGGAAGAATTCGCCGCTCCTCCCGCTGAGCAGCCGCTCTCCTTCATGCAGAGATTCCAGCAGAAGCTCGCGGAGTCGCGATACTTCATGCTCTCATGCGTGATCCACACGGGCATCGTGATCATCATGGGATCGATCGTGCTCTATAAGGCGATGGTCGAGCCGCCGGACTTCGTCGCAGAGGGCGGCGACGGGCTCGTCTCCTCGACCGAGGATCTCTCGCCGCCGCCGGAATCGCCGGCCGACGCCGTGCCGACCGAGACACAGGTCGCGCCGACCCCGAACCTCAACAGCCCGACTATTGACGTCATCCAGACGACCTCCACGGCGAGCACTTTCAAGGTCGCGCCGCAGCAGGTGAACGTGAAGATCAACACGAACGCCGCCGACCTCGCCAAGGCCACCGGCAACATCGCAAAAATGGGCGGCGGCCTCGGCGGTCTCCCCGGTTCGATGAAAGGTCGCGTCGGTGCCGGCAAGGCAAAGGCGATGACCGACAACAAGATGAAGCCCAAGGCCGAGCAGGCTGTGCTGAAAGGCCTCGTGTGGCTTCAGAAAAATCAGGCCTCCGACGGCTCATGGGGCGAGGCAAACAAGGGCGCGATGACCGGCCTGGCCCTGCTCTGCTTCCTCGGCCACGGTGAGACGCCCGAGTCGCAGCAGTTCGGCTTCACGGTGAACAAGGCCGTCGAGTGGATCCTGACGAATGGCGCGGCGAACGAGGGGCGCCTGAACATGCGCAAAGCTTTCGACCAGCCCGGCGTGTATGAGCACGCCATCTGCACCTACGCCCTCGGCGAATATTACACGATGACGCAGGATTATAATGTGAAGGAACTTTTCACGAAGGCCGTCGGCTACATCGTGCAGGGTCAGGGCCCCGGTGGAGGCTGGGCGTATTCGTATGACAAGACTTTCGACGATCTCTCCGTCGGCGGCTGGCAGATTCAGGCACTGAAGGCCGCGCACCTCAGCAAGCTGGGCATCTACGGTGTGGACGAGGCGCTCGACAAGGCCATGGCCATGCTTGAAAAATTCAGGGGGCCGAAGGGCGGCTACGGCTACCGCGGCCCCGCGGACCTGTACAGCCTCAGCGGCGTCGGCATCCTCTGTCAGCTCTTCTGGAAGGGCGAGCGCGGTGTCCTGAAAAAAGGCATGGAATGGGTGCTCGAAGAGACGGAAAAAAACAAGCCCGTGAAATATCAGGGAACCACGGCCGACCTCTACGCGTGGTACTATCACACGCAGGCGTGCCTCATGTTTGGCGGCAGCGCGTGGACGAAATGGAACCGCTGGTTCCAGGATGAAACGGTGGACGCGCAGGCCGCGGATGGAAGCTGGCCGCCGATGGCCGCGAAGAGCCATGGCAATCTCCAAAACGGCACCAACATGTCTGCCACGGTTTACCGCACCACGCTGTGCGTGCTGATGCTCGAGGTCTTCTACCGCTACATGCCCACCACGCAGGGCAGTTGATCCGCGGGAAAAATCCACACTTTCAAAAAGGCCGCGCCCCGTCAAAGGCGCGGCCTTTTTCGTCCCGCGAAAAATGGCGCGATGAATTTGCGGTTACCCATACGGTGATGCGTTGACGGTGTGCGGCGCGGTGGTTTGCTCATACCACCATGGCCACCAAACCCCTCCAGAATGGCCCCC
>JANXZI010000258.1 GCA_025355595.1 Spartobacteria bacterium | reverse complement strand
CACGGCGGCGCTCGGCGCGATGCAGATGGCGTCGGCGACGGACACGGCGGCGGACATTCCCGCGATGCTGCGCACGGCGCTCGACTATCTCGTGAAGAACAAACCCGGCAGCGCGGAGGTGTGGCTCGCGAGCGATTTGCAAGCGAGCAACTGGCGGCCCGACGCGCCCGAATGGCAGGACATCGCGGCGCGCTTCGCGGGACTGCCGCAGGAGACGCAGGTGCGCGTGCTCGATCTGTCGTCGCCGGGCGGAACGAATCTCAGCATCGGGCTGAAGGCCGCGGATTTTCGCGTGCGCGATGTGAAGACGGGCAAAGGGCAGCTTGCGCTCGCCTTTGAAATCAAGACGAATGGGAAGACAGGCACGTTCCCGCTCCTCGTGACGCGCGACGGCGCAAAGAGCCAGAGCGACGTGAAACTCACCGCGCCCGTGCAGCGGCAGACGATGAAATTTGACGTGCCGAAGCCCGAGGCGGGCGGCGGCTGGGGCAAGCTCGAACTGCCCGCCGATGACAACACGGCGGACAACACGGCGTATTTTGTCCACCGCACGCCGGTGCCGATGCACACGACGGCGATCGGTGAGCTGCCGGCGACGGCGAAGATTTTTCGCTTCGCGTCCGCACCCGATCCCACTCGCGCGGATCGCACTTCGGAGACGCTCACGCTCGCACGCGCATCGGGGACGCGATGGAAAGATTCCGCGCTCATCGTGTGGCAGGGCGCTGCGCCCGCGGATGCGGAGGCGAAGGTGATCGATCAATTTGTGAATGACGGCGGCGTGCTGCTCGCGCTGCCGCCCGGAAAAAATGAGGGCAACAGCGCGGGCGTCGCGGGAATTTCTTGGGGCGAGATCGAAAAGAGCGGGAAGGATTCTTTCCGCGTGACGGCGTGGGACGATCTCGACGGGCCGCTGCAACGCACCGATGCCGGGACATCGCTCCCGCTCGCGCGGCTCTCGGTGATCCAGCGTCAGATGGCGCGCACGACGACGGGCTCAGCGCATGTGTATGGCGCGTATGCAGACGGCCAGCCGTTCCTCACGGGCCGACGCGTCGGCCAGGGATACGTTTTCGCGTGCTCGACTTTGCCGGAAGAGGAATGGAGCAGCTTCGGCGAGGGCTTCGTGCTGCTGCCGATGGTGCAGCGTCTCGTCGCGCTCGGCGGCAAGCATCTCGCGCCGCCTGCGATTGCGCTCGCAGGGGAATGGAATCCCGACGGCGAGGGAAGCTGGGCACCCGTGGAGACTGACCGCCAACGCAACCCGCGCTGGAACGCCGGCGTGTATCGCAACGGCGCGCAGCTCATCGCGCTCAATCGGCCCGACGCCGAGGACATGCCGGAACTCGTCGAGAACGCGCGGCTGCCGGAACTTTTCAAAGGCGCAAAACTCACCGTGATGGCCGGCGCGCTCGAACTGAAAGCGGATCGGCTGATGAGCGAAATCTGGCCCGCGATGGTGTTTGCCACGATGCTCTTCATGTGCCTGGAAATGCTGCTCGCCACAAGCAAGGCGATGCTGCCGGTGAAGCTGAAGCCGAAGGCGAAATCCACGGCGAGCGCCGAAAAATCGTCGAGCGCAGAGAAAAACGAGGGGGTCGCAGCATGAAACTTTTGATCGAATCGGCTTTGTACTTCTCGGCGTCCGCCCTTCGCACAGCGTCTGCGCCTCGGATTGGTTCGTCGTTGCATCACACCACTTCGCCTGCAATCGGCGTCGCTCACCACCACGCGCGCACGAGTCAGGCCCGTAGGGCCAAAACAACAGTAGCCCCGTGCGAGCGAAGCGAGCGCGGGGTTCGCCGGACAAACGCGGAAAAGCTGCGTAGCAGCGGCACCGACCGGCATGAATGCGGACATTTGATTTGCCGCAACCGGTATTGTGCCGCCGCATACGCGGCTTGGCTGTTTTTCCATCCAATCCCCGTGCTCGCTGCTCGCACGGGGCTACTGTTGTTTCGGCCCTCTGGGCCACGCGCGCGACATCAGCCGAGGAACCGCATCGTCCGAACGATTGCTTCCGCCCACACGACTCAGGCCCGTAGGGCCAAAACAATAGTAGCCCCGTGCGAGCGAAGCGAGCGCGGGGATCGTGCGTCCAACGGGCAAGCCGCGTATGCGGCGGCACAAGCGCAATGCGCGGGAATATTTTTGCG
>JANXZI010000655.1 GCA_025355595.1 Spartobacteria bacterium | reverse complement strand
ACGTGGGCACGCGATCGGCCTCGGGTGTGCCGGGCCAGAGCGTCATCTGCCCGTCGCGGCCCTCGGCATAGACGAGCCAATGCGCCCGCGCGTGAGCGCGAATCCTCGCTGGCCGCGGAGCGCACTCTGCATGGCCGCCGGAGCGGCAATCCCGATGACGAACGCGGCGCTGCGCATCGCCACCGCGATGCGGCGCCCGATGTCGCGCCACTCGGCGAGGGTGAGTGGTGAGGTGACGTCGAGGCCGAGCGGCGTCAGCACGACGTTGGTGAGTTTGGCGAGGTCAGTGTTCACGGCGGCGGAGGTTTTCTTTGCGGGCTTGGGCATAGGCGACGCGCGCGGTCAACGAGCGCATGGCGCGCGACGGCGGCAGTCCGATTTTCTGCGCGAGTTGGACGCAGCGTTTGCTCACGGCCGCCCGCGTGAGGCCGTGGCATTCTGCCTGCGTCCCTCGTTTTGTTCCTGGTAAAAATGAGCGCGCCCCGTGCGAGCGAATCCTTGGGTGAATGTCACGCGCACCCTGCCCGCGTGCAGCCGCACCTAGGGCCCTTGCAACGGCGGGCTGCCGCGTGCGGGCAGACGTTTCGCCGACTGCGAGCCGCGCCGTGGAGCGTGTCAGCCACCCCTTGCCCCGTGTCAGACGAGCCGCGCCCCGTGCAAACCGCCCCTTGGCCCGTGCGAGTTCACCCTTACCCCGTGTCAATCGCCCCTTGGGCGTGTGTCAGCCGGGGCTTGGGGGCGTGCGAGGTGAGCCTTGCGGCGTGTCAATTCACCCTTGGCCCGTGCAAATTGACCTTTCGCCCATGTCGGCTCAGAGGAAAACGCCATCGGCTCCGCCCAGGCAGCCCCCGCACGCCAGCGGTGTGCTGGAAATTAGCCGGGGGTCGAGCGAGGAACGAGCGACCACCCCCGGAACCCCGCCCACAAAACTCATGCGCCCCGGCCGGGGCGGGGGAAATTCCCCGCCGAAAAGCTCGCCGCCCGCGCATCGTTCACGCATCACTGAGCGCCGATGACTTTGCCCGCAAACCTGCCGCCCGACTTCCGCGCCGCCGCGCGCGACTTCGCGGATTCGCTGCGTGCGAGCTTCGCCAGCGGGATGCCCGCGCAGCCGGAGGATCAGCTCAAAGGGCCCGTGCAGGCCCTGCTGAAAACGGTCACATCCGGCGTGCTCACCAAGACCGAGGCGCAGGTGGATGCCCTCGGCGGACGGCCCGACATCGGCGTCGAGGTCGGCAAGGCGCTCTGCGGATTCGTCGAGTTGAAAGCTCCCGGCCTTGGCGCGCAGACGAAGAAGCTCAAGGGCCGCGACAAGGCGCAGTGGGAAAAGTTCAGCGCGCTTCCAAACATCCTCTACACCGACGCCCTCGAATGGGCGCTCTACCGCACGGGCGCGCAGACGGAGCAGGACAAAAAGCCGATCCTCATCCGGCTCGATGGACTCATGGAAAAGGGAGCCGCCTCGCTCGACGACGACACACTCGCCGCACTGCACACGCTGCTGCTCGATTTCCTCTCGTGGAAACCCATCGTCCCGCACGAGCCGCGCAAGCTCGCCGAGACACTCGCTCCGCTCTGCCGTCTGCTTCGTGCCGATGTCTTTGCCGCTGTCGAGCGCGAGGGCAGCGCGCTCGCGCTCCTCTGCGCCGAAATCCGCCAATACCTTTTTCCCCACGCGGACCACGCACAGTTCGCCGACATCTACGCGCAGACCTTCACCTACGCGCTGCTGCTCGCGCGCCTAAGCGGTGAGGACGATCTGACCGCCGCGCACGCCGCCGACCGGCTCGACAGCGGGCACGGCCTGCTCGCGCAGACGCTCCGCATTCTCACGCAGCCGCAGGCCCGCGCGGAAATCGAAACCGCCGTCGGCGTGTTGGAGCGTGTCATCGGCGCGGTGGATCCCGCGAAGCTCGCGAAGCGCGGCGACCCGTGGCTCTATTTTTACGAGGACTTTCTCGCGGCGTATGATCCGAATCTGCGCCGGCAGTCGGGCAGCTACTACACGCCGCAGGAAGTCATCGCTTGCCAGGTTGCGCTCGTCTCCGAACTGCTCTCCGAGCATTTCGGCAAACGCCATACGTTTGCTGACGAAGGCGTGACCTTCCTCGACTCCAGCGCCGGCACGGCGGCGTATCCGCTCGCGGCGATTGAGAGTGCGCTGCGTCTCGTCGAGCAGCGGGAGGGAAAAGGTTCCGTGCCCGGCTATGCCACGCGTTGCGCGAATCAGGTCTATGCCTTCGAGCTGCAAGTCGGCCCCTACGCCGTGGCGCATCTGCGGCTCACGAAGCTTTTCAAGGACGCCGGGGCCACGCTGCCCGCCGACGGTCTCCACGTGCTGCTCACCGACACGCTGGAGTCGCCTTATTCCGATCCGCCGCAGCCGCCGCTCTTTGGCCGACTCCTCACCGACGAGCAGCGCCGCGCGAACCGCGTGAAGGCCGAGCAGCCCGTCTTCGTCTGCATGGGCAATCCGCCCTACTTCCGCGAGG
>JANXZI010000145.1 GCA_025355595.1 Spartobacteria bacterium | reverse complement strand
ACGCCGTCTTTCACGTCTTTCTTGTTCGGCAAGCCGAGGTGTTCCTTGGGCGTGACGTAGCAGAGCATCGCGCAGCCGTACCAGCCGATCATCGCCGCGCCGATGCCGCTGGTGATGTGGTCGTAACCGGGCGCGATGTCGGTGGTGAGCGGACCGAGGGTGTAGAAGGGCGCTTCGCCGCACCATTCGAGCTGCTTGGCCATGTTTTCCTCGATGAGGTGCATGGGGACGTGGCCGGGGCCTTCGTTCATGACTTGCACGCCTTTGGCCCAGGCGCGTCTGGTTAGTTCGCCTTGGGTTTCTAACTCACCGAACTGGGCACGGTCATTGGCGTCGGCGATGGAGCCGGGTCTAAGTCCGTCGCCGATGCTGAAGCTCACATCGTAGCTAGCCATGATGTCGCAGATGTCATCCCAGTGGGTGTAAAGGAAGTTCTCCTTGTGGTGAGCTAGGCACCACTTTGCCATGATACTTCCACCGCGACTTACTATGCCGGTCATGCGGCTCGCAGTTAATGGGACGTATCGGAGTAATACGCCGGCGTGGATGGTGAAGTAATCGACGCCTTGCTCGGCTTGCTCGATCAAGGTGTCGCGGAATAACTCCCACGTTAGGTCTTCGGCTTTGCCGTTCACCTTTTCCAAAGCCTGATAGATGGGCACGGTGCCGATCGGCACCGGGCTGTTGCGCAGGATCCACTCGCGGGTGGCGTGGATGTTTTTGCCCGTGCTCAGGTCCATGACGGTGTCGGCGCCCCACTTGGTGGCCCAACGCATTTTCTCGACCTCCTCCTCGATGCTCGACGCGACGGCGCTGTTGCCGATGTTGGCGTTGATCTTCACGAGGAAATTGCGGCCGATGATCATCGGCTCCAGTTCGGGGTGATTGATGTTCGCGGGGATGATGGCGCGGCCGGCGGCGACTTCGCTGCGAACAAACTCGGGGGTAATCTGTTCCGGAATGCGCTGAGGGAAGCGGCGAAAAATGGAGGGCGTATATTCGTTCTGCACCTGCGCGGAACCGGCGTGCTGCTTATCGAGATCGTCGCGGACGATGTCCTGCGACATCTCGGCGAGCTTCGCGCGCCCCATGTTTTCGCGGATGGCGATGAACTCCATCTCCGGCGTGACGACGCCCTGCCGCGCATACCAAAGCTGCGTGACCGGATGCCCCGCACTCGCGCGGAGCGGGCGTCGCCGCTGGCCCTTGAGGCCGGGGAATTCCACGAGGCGGTTCTTCTCAGCCTTGCTCGCATACTCCGCGTGCTTGCCGGAGAGATAGCCATTGTCCTGCGGCTTCACCTCGCGGCCGTCGTATTCGGCGACGTCCTTGCGATCCGCGATCCATTTCGCGCGCAGCGCAGGCAGGCCCTCGTCCGAAGTGCCGGTAAACGCCGGATCGCCCCACGGCCCCGAGCAGTCGTACACGCTCACGGGTTCGTTTGCTTCGAGTTCGCCGCTGAAAGTCTTCGTCGCCGAAAGCGCGATCTCGCGCACGGGCACGCGCACGTCAGGATGAATGCGTCCCTCCAAATACACGCGCGTGCTGGCGGGAAGTTGGGTGCTGCTGTGCGGCTGAATGGAATCTTTGGTGGCGATCATTGGCGGAGAGTTGAGGTTTGAAAGTTGAGATTCGAGGCTTTGCGAGAAATCCGTAGTGCGGTGGGGGTAATTGAGAGGCGGAAAAGAAAAGCCAGGCGCGGAAAGTCGGGATGGCTCTGGACTTTGCTCCCTTCGACGGAATTACCCGCATCAGGTTCAAAGGGTTCGCACTTTCGTGCGTCTCAGCCAGCCGGCTCCCCTGCGTTTGGATTGGCGCGGAGCATAGGTCGCAACGGAGGGGAGTCAAGGCGGCGACGCCGGTGGAGACGCCAAAGGCCGGCAAAGTGCCGACTTTCCTAGTTGTGCGGCGTGCGAAAACGGCTATCGAGGCGCGATGCAAATCATCCGCACCCTCGTCCTCGCCACCGCTGCGTGGTCGCTCACCGCATCCACCTTCGCCGCCGGGGACTTCTGGGTCAGCGACTTTGAAAAGGCGAAGGCGACCGCTGCG
>JANXZI010000127.1 GCA_025355595.1 Spartobacteria bacterium | reverse complement strand
CGCCGCGAGAGCGAAGTCGGGATGCCGCTGTCGTCGAGCGCGGGGTAGAAGGCGTGGCCGATCATCATCGAATCCACGGGGCTCGCGCTCGCGGAGAAATGCTTGAAGACGGCGAGCTCGTGCGGGTCGAGTTCGGCGCGGGAAAGCGGGATGCTCGGCAGCTCGTGGTGCGCGTCGGCGGGGGCGCGCGAGTAGCCGGGGAAATGCTTGCCGCACGTCGCGATGCCCTCGGCGCGCAGCGCGTCGTTGAACGCGCCGGCGTTTGCGATGACCTGCGCGTCGTCGTTGCCGTAGCAGCGGCCGCGGAGCGAATTGTCGGCCTCGTCGTCGAACGAGATGTCGAGCACGGGGCAGAGATCCAGATTGAATCCGAACATGCGCAGTAGCCGTCCGGTGATGCGCCCGTGGTCGCGGATCAAATCCAGATCGCCGTTGTCGCGGAGGTTGTTCGCGTTCGGCGGTTCGTGGCCGATGAGCTTCAGCCGCGAGACGCGCCCGCCTTCCTGATCGATCGTGATGATCGGCTCAATGTCCGAGAGATCGCGCAGGTCGTCGCACAGCTTGCGGAGCTGCCCGGGCGTCTGGATATTCCGCCCGAAGAGGATGAACGCGCCGGGCTGGATGCGGCGGAAGGTCGCGGCGGTCTGCGCGTCGAGCACGGGACCGGGCACGCCGGTCATGAGGAGCTGGCCGAGTGTAGGCATGTGTGTGGTGACTGGTGATCGGGGACTGGTGAAGACGCAAGCGCGGAGCTTGGGTGATGTCCTGATTTGAAGCGCCTGCATAAAACCACTGAGGAACACGGAGGCATTCACAGAGGGGCACAAAGACTCCGTGATTCCTCTGTGTATCCTCTGAGAACCTCCGTGGTTCAAAACGGGACGCTGCCGGAGCTTGCGATTACTTGCAAAAGCGCGCGCTCAGCCCGATAGGTGCCGCCCATTTTTTCCAATGTCGCTCCAGCCATCCGAAATCAATCGCGACGAGGTGAAGCGGCTCGCTGCGGAGTTTGAGAGCGCGCCGCTCACCGAGGTGCTGCGCTGGCTGTGGGAGAAATTCGGCGAGCGCGCGGCCATCGGCACGAGCTTCCAGGGCGCGGGGCTCGTGATGATCGACCACGCGCTGAATGCCGGGTTGAAATTCCCGGTCTTCACGCTCGATACGAACCTTCTTTTTCCCGAGACCTACGAGCTGAAGGCGCGGCTGGAGAAGCACTGGGGCATCACCATCGAGGGACTCCAGCCCGAGCAGACGCTCGATCAGCAGACGGCCGAGTATGGCGCGGAGCTTTGGAAAAAGGGACCCGATGTGTGCTGCACGCTGCGCAAGGTGGTGCCGTTGCAAAAAAAGCTGAGCACGCTCGCCGTGTGGATCACTGGCCTGCGAAGGCAGCAAAGCGACACGCGTGAGGGCGCGCGGATTCTGGAGCTATATCACTTCGATGTGCTGCGCGACCTCTACATCCTGAAGGCGAATCCAATGGCGACATGGAGGCGCGAGGCGGTGTGGGAATACCTCAAGGCAAAGGGCATCCCGTACAATGCGCTGCACGACCGCGGCTATCGCAGCATCGGCTGCTGGCCCTGCACGCGCGCGACGGACGCGGGTGAAAATGAGCGCGCGGGACGATGGACGGGCTTCGACAAGGCGGAGTGTGGCATCCACACGTTTCTCGGGGAGAGCATCTGAGCGGCGCTCTTATTCCTATTCTTCATCGTGTTCTTATTCCCCCCGCGTGCTGCGGAGCAGAGTGCTGAAGAATACGAATAAGAATAAGAATAGGATTACGAATAAGAGGACATCACATCCGCGAACGGAAGACCTCGCGCAGTTCGGGCGCCTCGGAAAAATCGCGCGGGGTGATCATCTCGCGGTCGAGCGGAAGGCCGCCGTTTTCAATGTGGCGGATCACTTTTTCGTACGGTTGCCACTTGAGTTCGCCGAGCTTGCGGATCTTGCCGAGCTTCGTGCCGGTGGCGTCGCGCACGGCCTTGTAGAGCAGTTCGCTGCAGTAGATTTTTTCGTCGTCCATGTCGTAGTGGATGTCGTACGGGCGGCCCGCGTATTTTTCTGCGGCGGCGATGATCGCGGGGACTTTTTTTACGAGCGGTTCGCGCAGGCGGAAGACGACATAGGCGCTGCCGCGGCCCTGCGCGATCCACCACGAGAGCGTTGTTTCCTTCACCGGACCGATGGCCTCGATGACCACCCATTGCTCGCCGCGCTTTTTCACGATCCCGCAGTGCGAAAAGGGCGAGCCGCTCGACCCCTCGATCGCGTCCACGAGCGGATCGCGGAGGCGAAAGGCGACATACGCGCTGCCGCGGCCCTGCGCGATCCACCACGAGAGCGTTGTTTCCTT
>JANXZI010000088.1 GCA_025355595.1 Spartobacteria bacterium | reverse complement strand
CTCAAAAACTTCAGCGGAGGGAGAGGCAGGTTGGCGAGAGTAAGTATGCGATTGTCTCGTCGACTGATATCTTCAGCCTCAAGGAACGCGTTTGCGAGCGGCGCGCAGAGGATTGCAGCGATGGCGTACTCCGAAATATCGGCTCTCGGCCAAATTGCAAAAAATTGTTTGGTGAATACCGATCCGTCGGAATCAGCAAAACCTTGAAGCCGCCACGGCGATCCCCTATCTAGTGCGGCCGCATTGCAAACAGCTTTGGCTAGGTTCCATGGAAGCCTGAAAGCCCTATCGCGAGGGGACTGGTGCCGTTCCAGCACTGACAAGTAACGCAATACCTTTAGTTGAAACTGCGACAAGTTACCTCGCATTTTTTCCGCACCGGACTCAAAACCATCCTTCTTCTTGTCGGAAGCCACATCGCTTCTGGGTGCAGTCTTGGACTTTCCGTCAGTGCGCTTGATCCAATTTACTCCTTTGTGAATATCGGATACTTCCCCGAGCTTCTTCGCACCCCGCAACACTGCAAATATCGCGTCAGCAGTCGTTAACCGGAGTGAAAAGGGGGCGGTATTCTTTTCGTCTGGAACGAAAATTTCTGCACCTCGCGGCTCGCTCACATGCCAATCTTCGAGAAATCGATCGATACCATCTTTCTTGACCTCCGAATACGACACCGTAACCGTTTTTCCACTCTCGCGGAGCCCGCTGGCAATGACAGCCACAGTCTCATTGTCGGCGTAGCGAAAAATGCGTGGCAGCTCCACGAGCTGCACGGAATCGTAACGGCGGGCGATTTGCCGATTTGCGTCGCGATAGACGGGATCGCTGAGAAATGCCTGTGGCAGTACGAGGCCGAGGAGTTTCGGCGGTTTCGTGCGGATTCGATGCAGCATCTCCGCCGGAGGCTTGGTTTTAGTCGCGCGAATCTGTTCCCGGTATTCTTTCGTGAAAGCCTCGTAGGGTGGGTTGGCAAGGATCGCGGTAGCTTCGTTGAGCGTGGCATTCCAGTCGGGCCATTCAAATAGGTCGGCATGATGAAGCCGCTCCCAACTGTTGCCATTCGGGTAATCCGAGAGGGTGAGGACGAGTCGGCAAATCTCGAGTGAAAGCGGGTCTTTCTCGACCCCAATGAGCCGCTCTCGGAAATACTCATGCCGCTTCCGGGGAGTGAATTCCCGCGGCAAATCTCGCCCAAGTCGTTCGAGCGCTTTGGCCAAAAAAATCCCATGGCCGCAGAAAGGCTCCCATACGACGCGGTCCATCACCGGCACTTGTTCCCACGGCAGTTGCTCCACGATGTATTCAGCGAGTCCAGCGGGAGTGCTATGGACGCCAAACTCATCACGCGTGCGATCACTGATGAACGCGCTCTCGGCGACGAATGCGAGATCGGGCACAGCGAGATTTTGAAAGTGCAAGTTCCGTGACACGCTCGCCCACGCAGCTTCGAGGATGCGCTTGCGGCGAAAGTCGGACTCCGGACGATCAAGCAGGCCAGTGTGTTTTTCGGCAGCCGTGAGGATGTCGATCGGCGTCTGTAGATCTGCCCATCCTTCCGCATCACCGCGATCCTTGAATATCTTCGCCGTGACAAAACGGAAGAGAAACGCAAACAGCGCCGCGACCTCCGGCTCCCGGTTATGTTCAAAACGGTAAGCAGCAGCGATTTCCTGAAAGCTTGTTTCAAGTTGTTCCGTCAGCCGAATTTGAAATCTTCTCCCAAGCGCGTTGGCCAACCCCGTGTCGAAAAGCTCCGGCTGCGAAGAAACTTCAAAACTGCGCGCAGTGCGGATACGCCCCATGGCTTCCTGTCCCCATTCATCTCGGTTATCGTCAAAAATTTTTGCAGCCCGAACGAGGGGAAAAGGATCACCAACAGGGATCACATCATCCATTCCCACAGCCCACGGACGAGCAGTTCCGTCACGCACGGTAAAAATGAGTGGCGCGCCCAAGGCTCGATGGCGAAATGCCAATTCTCCAACATCGCGGTCGTCATTGGCGAAAACGACACCTATGCGTGCATTACGGTAGTTTTGCGGATAACTTCCAAACGCCGCGAGCGGCACACACCGCACGGGATCCAGACTCTCGGTGGGATCGAAGAACGAGTATTCCCGGCGCACATTCTTCGCGGCGTAGCCAGACGCGAGAAGTGCGTGCTGAAATATCGAGAGTGTCTCGGCCTTCGTCATTCGTTCGACGAGCATCTATCACGGCGATTCCCGAATGTCATTTCCATCTTCTCCGCCATTGGACGAAAAGGAGTGATGCCGAAACTTGGTCCACCACCTTTTCCTTCGACTCGGCAGGCACACTCAAGGCTTCGTGGGATCCGCGAAAATTCCGAAATATGCCGTGATCGGGGCCGGATTCCCGCTTACAAAAAGGGGTTCTGCCATGCGATTTTTCCTCCCCAGTTTCTTCCTAGTCGCCGCTGCGCTCCACGCCGTTCCGCCAGCGGCTGCGCCGTCCATCATCGAGAATGGCAATTTTGACCATCCCACGGAGCCGCTGAAGGGGTGGATTTCCGACTACGAGTGGTCCGGCAACTCGCACTACGTGGGCAACAAGAATCACGTATCGATCATCACTGAGGGGGCGCGCAAAAATATCGTGAAGATGGATTCGCCGGGCGACCAGGGAGTGAAGATCGAATGCCGCGCGTTTCCGTTTGAGCCGGGCTTCCGCTACATCTGCACGTTCGACGTGAAAGGCGGCGGCTATCGCGTGTATTTCAACGGCTACCGCTTGGCACCCGGAGTCCGCCCGCATGACAACCCGGAGCTGGGCGAGTTGCGCGAGGCTTACAAGAGCAAGGCCGCGACGGGCACCGCCGCAGACTGGAAGCAGGAAAAAATCGAGCTGCCGGGCGTGAAGCCGTCCCCCCAGGCGGTCGAGATCCTCAAACAACTGCGTTACCTGACGGTGTACATATGGTTCGTGAAACCTGGCTTTGTGGATAATGTGACGGTGACGAAAGTCGCTGATCCGACGATGAAATTTTGAACGTCAACTGAACCCCGAATCCCTCGCCATGCCTCCGCAATACCTCGCAAAACTCGACCAGATCGGCAAGGCTCTGAACCGCTGGCGTGCGGAACTGAAACTGACGCTGGGCCTCGCGGTGATCGCGGGCTGGGTGTGGGCGCTGGGGCTGCTGGATCTTTGGCTGCGGATGGATCGTCCGGGGCGCTTCGCGACGTGGGTGATTTTCCTCGGGCTGATCGGCGCGATGCTGTGGCTCGTGCGCGGCGCGCTCACGCGGCGGTTCACGCCAGAGGGCGTGGCGGCGACCATCGAGAAGGCATTTCCGCAGCTCGACAACCGGCTCATCAATACGCTGCAGCTCGCGAAGAATCCCGAGGGCGATGCGTTCAAGGCCGCCTACGTGAAGGCCGCGCTGCCGGACTGGCAGAACCTCGACTTTACCCAGATGCGCGACGAGCGGGCGCACCGGCGGAACTGGATCGCGGTGTCGGTCGCGGCGGTGCTGCTGCTGCTGCCGCTGTTCATCGTGGGCCAGGCGTGGCCGGTCGCGCTGTGGCGCACGGTGAATCCGTTCACGAATGTGGAGCCGCCGAGCCTGACGAAAATCGTGAAGGTGCAGCCGGGCACCTCGACGGTGCTGCAGGGCGATGCGCTCGTGCTGAACGCCACGGTGAAGGGTTTTGAAGGGCACGAGGTGCGCGTGGAAGTGGAGCCGAGCGATGCGGCGAAGAGCGTGTATTCCATCGGTCGTGTGCATGGCGGATTGCCGCAGGATTTCAGCTATCGCCTGCCGAAGGTCACGACCGGGCTGCGCTACCGTTTCCGCGCGGGCGATGCGCCGGACTCGGCATGGTTCACCATCGGCACGCGTCCGCCGCCGGCGTTCACAGGCGTTTCGTTTGTCATCGCGCCGCCGACGTACATGCGGCTCCCGCAGCGCACGGTGAATGCGCGCGAAGGCAAGCTGGTGATGCCGGCGGGGTCGGTCGTCGGCATCATGGCGACCGCGAATACGCCACTCGAATCCATCATCATGCGCAGCGTCGGCAATGCTCCTGCACAGTTTATTTCTGGCGGACAGGCGATGGCGTGGAAGGGAGTCGCGACGCTGACAACCGGCAGTTCGCTCGTGCTGCGCGGTGAGGACAAATTTGGCAGCACGTTCGAGGAGGAAATCCAGTTTGCGCTCGAGCCGGACAAGGCGCCGGGCATCGAGATCGTGTCGCCAAACGGGCGCGCAATCCTGCCGCCGGGCGAGCGTCCGCAGATCAGTTTTCATGTGGCGGATGACTACGGCATTTCCGAAGTCGTCGTCGAAGAGGTGAAGGCCGACGCGACTCGCGAGGACAAGGGTACCGAGGTGAAACGCTGGCCGGTCGGCGGCGCGCGGGAATTTCAGCAGGCTTGGCGCAGCGAGACGACGCCGGCGCGCGGGGGTGACATCGCCTATCGCATCATCGCGCGCGACAACCGGCCGAAGACGCCGAATGAGTCCTTCTCGGCCAATGTGATTTTCAACGCGCCCATGCCGAGCGACCTCACGAAGAGGCGCGGCGATCTGGAGAAGGAGGCGCTGGCGAATTTGCAGAAGGTGCTCGATTTGCAGAAGCGCAACCTCGCGGACACCGCGCGCTTCAAGGATGCGATGAAGGCGACGACCGAGGCGCAGTGGAAGCAGGCCGCGGAGTCGCAGAAGGAGGTGCGCGTGCTCATGCACCACCTGCTCGCGAATCCCGTGAAGCCGCTCGGCAATCTCACGGCGGCAGCGCAGAAACTCTACGTGAACGAGATGGTGCTCGCCGTGGATTCGCTGCAATCCGTCCCCGCCGCGGACGACGCGAAAAAAGCGCCGCTCGCAGCCGAGGCGATCACGCTGGAGACGAAAATTTTGAAGCACCTCACGTTCGCGATTTCTGCCGCAGGCGACGCGAAAATCGAACGCCGTGTCGCGGGACTCAGCGCATTGCTCGAGGCGATGCTGCGCGACCAGGCCGGCGCGCTGAAACAGACGCGCACATTCATCGAGAGCAAGGCGAAGATCGGGAAGCAGCTCGTGGATGCGCAGGACAAAATCGGTGGCGACATGGCGGCATTCCTCGCCGCGTGCAAGGACGAGGCCGCGCAAGCCGCGCAGACGGATGCGGCGCTGGCCGGCACGATAGACAGGATGATGAAGCGCGCCGGGGAATTGAAGATTCGCAACGACATGGTGGTGGCCGCCGAACGGCTCGATCAGAACCTGCCCGCCGAGGCCGTCACGCTGGAAGAACGCGCGATGACCGGGCTGAAATCACTCCAGGCGATGCTCGATCAAATCAAGCTCAAGGAGGAGGCCGAGAAGCGCGAGCTGCTGGTGGACGCCGTGAAGCAGGCGAAGGAGAAGCTCGCGAAGCTGGAGGCTCTGAGCCAGAAAATGAAGGAGGCCATGGAGCAGGTGAAGGGGCAGAAAAACAAGGACGACAAAGCGATGGACGAGATGGAGGAGGCGTTCGCCGAGGTGCAGGCGAACATCAAGGAGGCGATGCTCGAAGTGCCGAATGACCTCCACATTTTCACGGAACTGAATGTGGCCAATGACCTCGTCGAGGATGTCTTCGCGGTCTTCCAGGAAATCGAGCAGAAGGCCGGCTCGGAAAAGGATGGGGCCGACAAGGTGAAGGAGATGGGCTTTGCCAAGGAAGACGAGCTGCTCGCGCAGATGGGCGAGGCTTCCAAGCGGATTGATGCGATGGAAATGTGGCTCCAGGAAAAACCGGACGAGCTGAAAGTCACGACCGAGGCGCACGACAAAGCCGAGATGCCCGAGTCCGGAATCGCG
>JANXZI010000007.1 GCA_025355595.1 Spartobacteria bacterium | reverse complement strand
GACATTGAACCCCGAGTCGCTGAACCCGAAGCCGTCCCCGGCCGTGGTTCCGACGCGGTTCAGCAGCACGGAGAAGCCGGTGCCACCGGGCGTGACGTGTTGCACGAATGCGTAGAGGTCGCCATTCCAGCCGCCGATCAGCGGGTCGCCCGCGATGTTCAGCGAAAGGGTAATATTTTGGATCACATTGACCGCCGTCGCGGGAGTCTGTGTGTTGGAAATTCCCAACGGAAGGGTGCCGTCGGGAATCGCCAGATTGGGAGCGTAAGCGAAGCTCTCGACGACCGTGGCCGCGCGCGCAGTGGCGGCCAGCACGAGCATCGCCACGGGAAACAGGGAAGTGAGGATGGGTTTCTTCATAAGGGTGGCAGGTTCGGTGATCTTCGGAGCGTGTGGGTGGAGTGATGGATGCTGGACTGCATGGGCCGCGTGCGTCCCGCCCGGCTACGGGGCCGGGTAGATGAGGCGGTAAAAGACGTTCGGGAATGCGGGCAGAGGGTGCGCGTTGTCCGTGAAGGTCGCCTGGCCGACTGCACTCATCGTCAGCGGGCCGAGGTTCACCCACGGATTCGCAAAGTTATCGGTGAACTGCAGCCCGACCGTGTAGCCGGGCACGCCCGCGAAACTCAGCGAGACCGTGCCGTCCGCCGCGCGCGTCTGCTTGGTGACCTGTGAGGAGACCGCGCCCGCTGCGCCATTGATGGTGATGGTCACTGTGCTCGTCGCCTGCGCGCCGTGGTTGTCCGTCACCGTGTAGTTGAAAGTCGCGCCGGTCGTGTTGCCCGCGGCGGGCGTGTAGAGGACGTTCGCCCCGGAGATGACCGCTGTGCCGTGGGTGGGAACGCCGACGCTCACGAGCGTGACGACATCACCCGCATCCGGGTCCGGCGCGGCGGCGATGATCTGCGCGATGGTGATTTTCACGCTGGTCGCGGGGCCGCGCGCGGCGAAGACCGGGCCGGCATTCGGCGGCCGGTTGGTGAGAATCACCACATCATTTCCGCTGCCGCCGACGTAGGTGATCAGCGCATTCACGCCCGAGCCGAGGAAGCCGGGGATGGGCTGCTGCTCGGGCAGCCCGCTGAATGTGCCGGTGATGGCGTCCGCGAGATCGTTCGTGATGATCTGGAAGCTCTGCCCATTCACAGGCACAAAGCCGCCCGTGGCCGCCGTGTTGAGTGTTGCCCCGGAGGTGATGGTGATCGTGCCGGCAACGGTGATGTTCTCAATGTCCGTCGCCGTCGGCCCGATGTCCGAGGCAAACCCGCCCGAACCGGAAAACGTGGTGTCGCGCGCGAGGGCGAGCGTCCGGTAACTCGCCGGGCTGATGACTGCGCTGATGGTAATCGGCGCGCTCTGCGCGTCGCCGATCTGAATCGTGGAAGCGGTGACGCGGTTGAGTTCGCCATTGGTGAGGCCGAGCTGCGCAGCACTGTCCGCACCGCCGAGATTGATGGGCTGGCCGATCGTCTTCTGCCGCAGGGTGGCAGTGCCGCTGCCCACGGGAGCGATGCCGATGCCCTCGTTGCCAGCGGTGTTCGTCCCAGTGCCGTTGAGAGTGACGGTGCCCGTAGCCGCATTCACCGACGCACCGCCGCGCACCTGCACGCCCTGCGAGCCGCTGCCGACGACGGCACTCGGCAGGCCGGCCGTGCCGGTGACGGCGATGTTGCCGCTCGTGGAGGTGACATTGCCGCGGATGGTGGACCCGTGATTGGCCACGCTCGCGGCGGTCGCATTGTTGCTGGTGCCGGTGATCGTGATGTCACCCGTGCCGCTGGAGATTGCCGCCGGTGAATCCAGACGGAGCCCCTGGGCCGCAGCGCTGCTGTTTCCAGCCGTGCCGGTGAGGAAGATTCGTCCCGAGCCGGAACTCGACACGATGGCCGAAGTGGAAATCTGGCAGCCTGCCACACCCAAGTTTGCGACCGGGGCAGCGGGCGCATTTCCACCGGTTCCATCAAGGGTGATGTCGCCGTTCACGGTGGTCAGCGTGGTGCCGGTTCCATCAATCCGTATGCCCTGCACGGAACCCGTGCCGGTGGCGTTGCCGCTGCGGCCGGTCACATTCAACTTCGCGCTGCCGGTGAGGGTGATGTCCACATCGCTGGTCAGGAAAACACCCGCCGACGCCACGCCGGTGCCTGCGGCATTGCCGCCAGTGCCGTCGAGGACGACATCCCCCGTCGCGACGATCCCGGACCCGGCATTGACGGCGACGAAGCCTGTGCTTGCACCGCCCGCATTCGTCACGGTGCCGGCGGTGGCTGTCACCGTGAGTTTGGCAGTGCCTGTCGTGACGAGGCGTCCCGCGAGGTCCAACACACATCCGGCGGATGCAAAGGACGCATCGGCACTCGCACCACCGGCGGCATTGATGGTGATGTCGCCGTTCACGGAACTGATGACCGAATTCGCATTCACCACCCGCAGACCGTAACTGAAGCCTGTGCTCGCGGTGTCGCCCGCGTTCGCAGTCACATTAATTTTGGCCGCTCCCGTGGACCTGATGCTCCCGGCAGCGCTCACGACGATTCCGCTGCCTGCGGCGACGCCTGCGGCTGCCGAGCCATTTCCCGCGATGCCGTTTACGGTGATGTCTCCATCCACCGAGCGGATCTGACCGGCGGACACCGACACGCCGCGGCTCGTGGTCGTGAAGCCACTCGGCGCGGTTCCGATCACGGTAACGGTGCCGGTGCCGGTGGAAGCCACGTCCGCGGAGGCGCCCGTCACGATCACTCCGGTCTGTGTCACGGAGGTGGAAGGCCCGTTGCGTCCGCGCAGGGCGATGTTGCCCGTGCCGCTGGAACGGATGGCCGCATTCGTCACGGTGATGGCATCGAACGATCCCGGCGTGGCCACCGCCTGCTGGTTTGCCTCGAGCGTGATCCCGCCATTCACCGTATCGAAGCTGGAGCC
>JANXZI010000764.1 GCA_025355595.1 Spartobacteria bacterium | reverse complement strand
GTGGACATCTTCGAGTCCGGCATCCGCGGTTGCTTCTGCGGCGGCACCACGATGCTCCCGCAATACGTGCGCTTCATCGTTGAAGAAGTGCTGGAAAATCGTGTCGGCTTCTACCCCACCTACGGCAACACGCTCATGGGCCTCGCCGCCAGCGTGCCGCTCACGAAGGAAGACAATTTCTCCATCACTTACTACGCCCCGCAGCCCCGCGCCGTGCTCCGCGTCGTGGATTCGAACGACACCGCGAAGACTGTGGACTACGACACCTGGGGCCGCGTCGAACTCACGACGATGACAAAGGAATTCTTCATGCCGCGCTTCCTCGAACGCGACGAGGCGCTGCGCCGCAAACCGCGCGCGCCCTACGCATGGGACGGCGTCGCCGAAGTGCGTCCGTTCGGCGCGATGGAGAAGACGATCGTCGAGGGAGTTTACTAGCCGTGCGCGGCGCACTATCCTCTGCGCATGACTGCTGAACTCGCCGCGGCCCACTTCATCACCGTCGAGGAATATCTCGATGGTGAGGAACTTGCTGAACAGAAGCACGAGTATCTCGCCGGAGTCGCGTATGCGATGGAGGGAGGAACATTTGCGCACAGCGCCATCGCGTCGAACCTGCTCATCGCTCTTGGCGCGCAGCTTCACGGAAAAAAGTGCCGCCCGCTCAACTCTGACCTCAAGCTGCGCATCCGCCTCGCCGATCAGACGCGCTTTTACTACCCCGATGCTCAGGTCCTCTGCCGCCCAAGTCCGGCCGGCACTGTCTTCCTGGATGAACCCGCGGTGATCTTCGAAGTGATCAGCGAGAGCACGCGGCGCATTGACGAGAATGAAAAACGCTCTGCGTACCTCTCAATTCCGACGCTCACCGCGTACGTGCTGATCGAGCAGGATCGCCCTGCGGCGACCGTCTGGAGGCGCACGGAACGCGGCTTCGTGCGGGAGGATTACGCGGGCGCGGAAGCGGGGATTGCGTTCGACGACATCGGCGCACGCATCACGCTCGGCGAATTGCGTGAGGGGCTGGCGTAGCGCGGCCTCACAGCGCCTTCACAAATTTCCTCGCAAGCTCCATGCACGCCTGCGCCGGAGCGGTGATGCGGCCGTGCCAGAACATCCCGTAAACGATCTGCGGAAAGCCGTTAAGCTTCATCGCGCGGAGGCCACGGGCGACGGCACGCCCCGGCTGCGAGACGGTGAGCCCGACTCCGAACCCCTGCGCGACGTAGGCCTCGACGAGGTCGAGCGCGGGCGCCTCGATGCGCACATCCCACTTGCCGCCGCGCTTGCGAAGCTCGCTCCAAAACATCTCCGTCAGCTCGTCACCCGGCGGAGGCGCGATGAGCGGGACGCCGCCGCTTGCGGCCTGGCGCAGCACCGCGGCGGTATTTGAAAAAGGCGCGTCGTCCTTCGTCAGCAGCATCAGCGGGAGCTTCACGAGCGGCTCGAACTGCAGCCCCTCGGCATGGCGTCGGTCGTGGATCGCAAAGGCGAGATCCACCTCGTGCTCGCGCAGCAGCCGCGCCACACCTGCGGGCGTGGCTTCGCGCAGGCTGAGGCGCAGACCGGGCACACGCTGTTCGAGCGCCCGCAGCAGCGGCGGGAAGTAGTCGCGCATCACGCTCGCGGTCGCGGCGAGGCGGAGTTGTGCGCCCGCCCTGCCCTGCACATTCGCCGCGAGCTGCGACAGGCCGCCGAAGAACGGCGCGATGAACTCGAACACCTCGCGGCCCATCGGCGTGATGCTGAACGGGCGGCGGTGGAAAAGTTTTGTGCCGAGCGAGTCCTCAAGCTGCGCGACCTGCGAACTCACCGCAGGCTGCTGGATGCCGTATGGGATGAGCTTCAGCGCGGGCGTGATTCCCCCGGCGCGCGCGACGTAGTAGAAAAGCTCAAGGTGATGGACGTTCAGTGCGGACATGGCGGAAGCACATTGACAAACTCGATGTTAGGGTTGGTTTTAACGATTAGGTGAATGCGGCACCCGCTGGCAAGCTCGCGCACATGAAATACGAACCCGCCATCGAGCTGCAAAAGCTTCGCAGGGAACAGGGCTTCATCCACCGTCTTGTCCAGAATTTGGATCAGCGGCTGGACCGGCTGTCCGAGTGCATCGCAGTGCCGGAGCCGGTCACCGGGAAAGCAAATACTCCCGCCGCTTCTGTCCCGACGCAGTCTGATGCGATTTTCCAAAATTCGGTGCCTCCCGCGAAGACTTTCACGACCTCACCCGCCATTGAGCCACCGTCGCAACCGCACTCGTCCGAAAACCCGACCCGCAAAGAAGCGCCTGCACCGACCGAAACGCCCGAGCCGCAGACGCACGCAAAACATGAGCCGCTGCGCGAATCGTCACCTGCGGACAGCACTCCGCTTGAGTTCGAGCTGGGCCGCGTGTGGCTGGTCCGCATCGGCATCGTCGTCCTGCTCACCGGCCTCGTCTTCCTCGGGAATCTCGCCTACCAGCACATCGTCCCGCGGCTCGGGCCGGGCATGAAGCTCGGCCTCATCGTCGCAGCGGGCGGCGCGCTCGCGGGCACCGGCGCGTGGCTGGAGAATAGGCGCGAGTCCCTGCGCAACTACGCGCGCGTCCTCATCGCTGGCGGCTTTGCGGCGATGTACTATGCGTGCTACGCGGCGCACTTCGTCGCGGTGTTGCGTGTGATCGAGAATGCAGTGCTTGGTGGCGCGCTGCTGCTGGCTTTCGCGGGTGGCATCGCGTGGTTTGCGCACCGTCGCCGCTCCGAGACGCTCGCCTCGCTCGCGATTTTGCTCAGCTACTACACGTCGTGCATCAATCCCGTCGGCGGCTTCACGCTCTTCTCGAATGTCCTGCTCACCGCGTCGGCAGTCTTCTTCCTCGTGAAGAACCGCTGGACGCGTGTGACGTATCTCAGCGTCGCCGCGACGTACGCGAGCTACGCGTACTGGCGCTTCTACGTCGGTGGCGGCTCTGCGCCGATGCTGGGCGTGTGGGCGCAAATCGCCTTCCTCGCGTGCTACTGGCTGCTCTTCACCGCCGCCGCATTCCTCACGGATCGCCGAGCGATGAACGCAGCGGCCCGCACGGCATTCGTCGCGGCGAACAATGGCGCATTCTTTGCGCTCGCGGCACACGCGGTCTCCGCGGGCGGCGGGGAAATATTCTGGGTCTTCTCGCTCGTGTACGGCCTCGTGCTGCTCGCGCTCTCGCGACTGGCCGCATGGCGCGACCCGGAGGATCGCATGCTCGACGGCGCGTACCTCGCGCAGGGCCTCGCGCTCACGACGACCGGCCTCGCCTCGCATCTCACCGGGCAGCAGCTCGCGATCACCTTCGCCGCGCAGGGCACCGTGCTCCTCTCATGCGGGCGCGTACGGCAGGGCCGGCTGCTGGAAATCGGCGGCCTCCTCAGCCTCGCGGCGTCGTTCGCGCTCGCGCTGTCTGGCCTGACATTTCCGACACTCCACGCGATCCCGACAGCGGGCGTCGTCGCGCTCGCGCTGCTCTTCAATGCGTGGTGGTTCAAGCGCCAGCGCGACATCGGTGCGGAGCGGCTGCACGCCGTCGCGTCGTCGCTTGCGGTGGCTGCGTTCGTCCTCGGATTTGCATGGCTGGAAAAAGTTGCAGGCATCCACACCGCGTCCTGGTGCGCGGTTGCGGCGCTCGGGTTTGCCTTCCTGCCGTTTGCGGAGCTTGCGATCTTCAGTCAGGCATTGCTGCCGGTCGCCGTCGCGAGATGGACCCTCGATCTGCTGCTCGTGCGGCCGCTCCTGCCGCTCGACAGCACGGTGATCCTCGCGTGCGGCATGTCGCTTGCGCACTGGTGGCCGCGGAATCTCAAAACGCGACTTGATCCCATGCTGCGCAAAATCGCGGAAGGCGTCGCTGCATTCTCGTCCGTTGCGCTCGCAATGATCTGGTTGCGGCGGGAATTCTCCGGCACGGATGCGATAATCTCCTGCACCCTCGCCGGCCTCGCGTGGATTGGTGCCTCACGCCTCACGCGGGCCGGACTCCTCGGCATCGCTGGACTCGCATTCAGCATCGTCACCACAGTTGATTTTTTCGCACTGCAATCCACCGCTCACTGGGCCATCGCCCTGCTGCCCATCGCGCATGTCGCGATCGTCGGCAGGCTCTTTCGGCAGCACGAAGCTTCGCGCGCCTGCGCGCCGCTCGCGGCATTCATGCTCCTCCTGTGGTCGTGGGAGCACATCGCCGTGGAATGGCGCGCGCTTTTCTACGCCGCCGCCGGCGCAGGGCTCGCCATCATCGGCGCGCTGCGCCGGAATGTCGTGGCCTCGTGGATCACCCTCGTGCTCGGCGCGTTTGCCACCGGGATCTTCTGGGCCCAGCTCGACGATCCGAACGGCCCGCGCAACGTCGCCGCACTGCTCCTCTTCGCCGCCGCGTGCAGGATTTCGCGCAGGCTCTGGCCTGCGGAACCGATGCTCGGCTTTGCCTCCGGCATCGCGTGGAGCACCGTCGCAGCGCTGACCGCCTGGGTCACGCGCCACAACGCGCTGCCGAGTCTCACCATCGCGTGGTCGCTGCTCGCGCTCGCCTTTTTCGGCGCGGGCCTCGCGCTCCGCGACCGGCAATACCGGCTCGGCGGCCTCGCGCTCCTCGGGCTTTCCGTCGGGCGCGTATTCTTCGTGGAAGTGTGGGCCTTCGAGCCGGTTTTCCGCATCATCAGCTTCATCGTCCTCGGCCTTGTGCTCCTCGTGATCGGCTACGCCTACAACCGTTTCGAGGAAAAGCTGCGACTGTGGTTCTGAACGCCGCACCGCCTTTCCTTCATGGTGACAAAGCTGCGCGCATCCGCCATCGTCGCGGGCCATGCTGAAGCTTCTCTTTCTCGGTGACATCGTCGGTGAGCCTGGCCGCAAGGCCGTGATCGAAACAGTGCCCCGGTGGCGCGACGAGCGCGGGATCGATTTTGTGGTCGTGAATGGCGAGAACTCCGCGAACGGACGCGGCATCACCCCGAAGATTTGCACCGACCTGCTCCGCGCAAAAGTCGCCGTCATCACGAGCGGCGATCACATTTGGGATCAAAAGGAAATCGTCCCGCACCTCGACATGGAGCCGCGGCTGCTGCGCCCGATCAATTACCCGCCCGCCACGCCCGGCCGCGGCAGCATCGTGCTCGACACGCCGAAGGGGAAGGTCGCCGTGATCAACGTGCAGGGCCGCACCTTCATGCAGCCGCCGCTGGAGAATCCGTTCCTCGCCATGCAGGCCGAAGTCGAGCGGCTGCGCCAGGAGACGCGCGTCATTTTCGTGGACATGCACGCTGAGACCACGAGTGAGAAAATCGCGATGGGGCGTTTCCTCGACGGGCGTGTGAGCGCGCTCGTCGGCACGCACACGCACACGCAGACAGCGGACGATCAGATTTTTCCGGGCGGCACCGCGTTCCTCTGCGATGCGGGAATGTGCGGCCCGGTCGTGAGCTGCCTCGGGCGCGAGGTCGAGCCGATCATCCAGCGTTTTCTCACCGGGCGGCCCATCCAGTATCCCGTCGCCGGCGGCCCAGTGAAGCTGCACGGCGCGCTGATCGAGATTGATGAAAATACTGGCCGCGCGCTAAAGATCGAACGTGTGGCCGAGATGTTCCATCCGCAGCACGGGTGAGCGGGCAGTCCGCTCTTATTCTTATTCCCTCCGCGGAGCCGCTGCGCGCACCGCTTGCAGATTTAGAATAGGAATAAGATGGAACCACGCTGCGCTTGCCGCAGAGCGGCCCGAGCGTCCATCCTCCCCGCCCCATGATCGCAGTCGAAGGCCTCACCAAACTCTACGGCGACGTCACCGCAGTCAGTGATCTCACTTTCACCGTCGAGCCCGGCAAAGTGATGGGCCTCGTCGGCCCGAACGGCGCGGGCAAGACCACCGCACTGCGCTGCATGGCGGGCATCATCCCCGCGACGCAGGGGCGCATCGAGATCGAGAGCCACGATCTGCGCGAAGACCCACTCGCCGCGAAAAAGCTCCTCGCATTTTTTCCCGACGAGCCGCGCCTGTTCGATTACCTCACCGTCCGCCAGCACCTCGAATTCACCGCACGACTCTACCAGGTGCGCGACGCCGCTGACCGCGCGCGCGAATTGCTCGAAACGCTCGAACTGACCGACAAGGCCAACGTGCTGCCGCCCGAACTCTCGCGCGGCATGAAGCAGAAGGTCGCCCTCGCCTGCGGCTTCCTGCATGCGCCGCGCGTGATGTTTTTCGACGAGCCGCTCACCGGCCTCGACCCACTCGCCATCCGCCGCACGAAAGATCTCATCGCGGCGAAGGCGCGCGCCGGCGTGGCCATCATCATCAGCTCGCATCTGCTGCACCTGCTCGAGGAAGTGTGCAGCCACGTGCTCATCCTCAAGCGGGGGAAAAAGATTGCGCACGGCACGCTCGAAGAGATCCGCACGCAGTTCCGCGAGGGCGACAGGGACTCCACGCTGGAGGAAATTTTCATCCGCCTCGTCGGCGAGGACGCGGGAAAATGAACGCGCCGGTGAACGCGCTCGGCTACCTCGTCACGCGCTCGTTGGCGAATGGCGTGCTCTTCCGCGTGCGCCGTCTGCGCCGGCCGAAATACCTCTTCGGCGCGCTCCTCGGCGCGGCGTATTTCTATTTTTACTTCGGCGGCTTCCTCGGCAGCTCGCGCATGCCGTGGGGCGCGGGCAAGGGCACGCCATCCCCGTTCGATCCGGAAATCGGCGCGGCGATTCTTTTCCTCGCGACCATCCTCCTGTCGTGGATTCTTCCAGCGTCGCGCGCCGCGATTGGGTTCACCGAGGCGGAAATTGCGTTCCTCTTTCCCGCGCCGATCACGCGCCGCACGCTCGTGATCATGCGACTGCTGAAGTCTCAGTTTGGACTGCTGCTTTTCTCCGTGTTCATGACGCTGCTCGCCGGCCAGTTTCACTTCGGCGCGGATGCGTGGTTCCGCATCGGAGGATGGTGGGTGATCATGAATACGCTAAACCTGCACCGCCTCGGCGCGTCGTTTGCGCTCCAGCGCCTGCGCGAGCGCGGCATGGCGGATGGGAAGCGCCGCACCGTCGTGGTGCTCGCGCTCGTCGCCCTCGCGGTGCTCGTGGAATACACGCGCCGACGCCTCCCGACGCCTCCCGATCTCGGCACCATCGCGGGCGGCGGCGCGGAGTTCACGCGCTACATTTCACAGATTCTGCACACCGGCCCGCTGCCGTATTTGCTCGCGCCGTTCAAGCTCGTCATGGCTCCGAATTTCACACACGACGCCGTGGCATTCCTCCGCGCGCTGCTGCCTGCGCTCGGGATCATGGCGCTGCATTTCATCTGGGTCGTGCGCGCTGATGTGTCGTTCGAGGACGCCTCCATCGAGGCTGCGAAAACGCGCGCCGCATTCCTCGCCGCGCGCGGCCGCGGCGAGCTGCGCGCACGGAGCGGCAGCGACAAGGCGCGCACACCGCTCTGGCGGCTGCGGCCCACGGGCTTCGCGCCGGTCGCGTTTGTGTGGAAGAGCCTGCTGAAGGCCGGCGGACGGCGCACCCTCACGCGCTGGGCGGGATTTTTCGCCGCCCTCGCCGCGGGCGCGTGGGCGCTCGGCCACTCAGGCCCGCTCTCGCCGACGCTGAAGACCGTCGCGATCATCATCGGTGCGGGCTGCTACATCACGCTGCTCATCAGCTTCGTGATGATCGGCCAGCACGCCTCCGCGCAGCTTCGCCAGGGCATTGCGGCGATGGACTTGCTGAAGACCTACCCGATCCCCGGCTGGCAGCTCGCGCTCGGCGAACTCGCCGGGCCCGTCGCGCTCGGCACGCTCATGCAATGGTCCTCGCTCGGCATCGCCACGATGCTGCTCCGGCTCAGCGGCCCCACGCACGAGATCGCGCCGCTGATTCTTTCGATCGCCGGCGTCGTCGCGCTGCTGCTGCCGGTCTTCAATCTCTCGACCGCCATCCTCCCATGCGCGGGCGCGCTGCTTTTCCCCGGCTGGTTCCGCCCGCAGGAGGCCGCCACGCCCGGACTCGAGAACACCGGCATGAAGCTCATCCTCGGCATCGCCCAGATGCTCGCCGTCATCGTCGCACTGATCCCCGTCGTGTTCTTCGGCGCAGTCGCATTTTTTGCCGCAGGAAAATTCACCGCGATCCTGGAATGGCGCGCGCTCGCGGCGGGCGGCACGGCCATCCTCATCCTTGCGATGGAGGCCGGCCTCGGCGTGGCCTGGCTTGGCTCGCTTTACGATAAGTTCGACGCGAGCAGCGACTCATGAAGCAGATGCCTGGGGACGAGTCGGCGTGGCCGGGAGCCCACTTCCGCGCTCTCCCGAGCGGGCCTACGATCCGAGCGAGATGATCAACGAGTGACCGCGATTTATTTTGGCGGGCCGGATTCCGTCGGGTCTTTGCCGGCAAAAATGTCGCGTCCGAGCTTGGCCTTCAGCTTTGCGCGCATGATCTCATTGTAGATGCGCGCGCCATCAAGGATGCCGTCGTTCACGACGCAACCGGCGATCACCTTCACCTCGACTCCATCTTTTGCGAACGCCTTGTCGCCTTCCGTGGCTCGCATGCCGAAGACGAGGATGCGGTAGTGCCCCGCTGCGAAGTCGGCCTCCGCCTGTTGGCGCGCGACCGCAGCGGCCTTGTCTTTGTCCAGGAGGGCAAAGTTGGGGAATTTATCCTCCGGCTCCGCAGCGTGGATTGCGGTGACGGCGAGCAGCAGGGTGGCGATGGCGATGAATGGTTTCATTGGCGTGTGACTTTTCGGGTTTGGAGATCGAGTGCGTATTTTTCGCCGCGCTCATTGGTGATGATGAGCGTGTCTTCTTTCGCCACGAGCGAGGTGATGAAGACATCCTGCACGTCGCGCTCGAGTTCCGGGTTCACGCGGATCCCGGGGATTCGCACGCGCCACAGCTCCTTGCCCGAGCTGATGCCCTTGGCGACGACAAACCCCATCGTATCGTGCGGCGCGGAGAACTCGAGTCCCCTCGCGACGACCGACGCGACCGCCGCGGGTGCGGCACGTTTTGCCGATGCCGGGATGCTCCCGGAAAAAAGCGCGGCGCAGATGAGCAGAATGAGGAAGAGCCTATTCATAGACTTCGTAGAGTTCGGTCCCGATGGTGAACTGCACGTTGCGACCAAGCGCGAGCCACTGCGCGGACTCGGGTTTGTCCGTGAGCAGATCGAAGTATTCCTTCGTGGCAAACTGCACGCGGTTGCGCTTCGCATTTGCCTGCGACTGCACGCTTGTGTCGGTCCAGTTCGCACCATTCTGGGTGAAGGTCTTGCCCGCGACCCAGCGCGTCTGCTGCTCGGCATCGTCGAGCCTTTGCGCCACTTCGCGCGCCTTGCCCGGCAAGGCCAGGCCGCTGCCGATTTTCCCGCGCGCATAGCCACTGGTCGCTTTCGCCGCCGCCATGCCACCCGCCGCCGCGTCCGCCGCAGGCGCATTCCCGGCGATGACGCCGCCGAAATTCTCCTGCTTCGCTTTCTCCAGCGCTGGCGCGACGGTCTGCGCGTTCTTCAGCGAATCATTCGTGCGTCCGGCCAGCGCGCCATCGTAGCCATCCTTCTTCCCGCTGATCTCGCCCCAGCTCTTGCGGTAGAACGACTGCGCCTCCTGATCGCGATCGAGCGTCTGCAAGGAGCGCGACGCGAACGGCACGCCACGGCGG
>JANXZI010000756.1 GCA_025355595.1 Spartobacteria bacterium | reverse complement strand
CTCGATGAAAGCATCGGCGACACAGATCCTGATTTTCGCGGCAGCGGCCTCCACGCGGCCTCGCTCATTCGCGGCGGAAATCTGATGGTCTATCCTGCGGCACGCATCCTCGGGCGCATCGGCAGCATTTCCAAAACGCGCATGAGTCGGCTGCTCACGAAGCTCGCCGATTTTCTCCGCCCGCGCTGACCGCTTCTCAACTCTCAACTCTCCACTTTCCCATGCCTCTCATCGAATACCGCGACGCACTCAACCAGGCCTTTGACGAAGAACTCGCCCGCGACCCGAACGTCGTCCTCATGGGCGAGGAAGTCGCCGAATACGACGGCGCATACAAAGTCACCAAGGGCCTCTGGAAAAAATGGGGCAGCAAACGCATCGTGGACACGCCCATCTCGGAGGCCGGCTTCATCGGCATGGGCGTCGGCGCCTCGATGCTCGGCATTCGCCCGGTGATGGAGCTGATGTTCTGGAGCTTCGCGACTGTCGCGTGGGATCAGATCATCAACAACGCCGCGCAAGTCCGCTACATGAGCGGCGGCCTCATTAATTGCCCCATCGTCATCCGCGGCCCCGCGAACGGCGGCACGAACGTCGGCGCGACGCACTCGCACAATCACGAGAGCTTTCTCGCAAACGTCCCCGGCCTCAAGGTCGTCTGCCCCGCCACTGCCTACGACGCGAAGGGCCTCATGAAGACCGCCATCCGCGACAACGACCCCGTGATGTTCATGGAGAACACGCTCCTCTACGGCGAAAAATGGGAAGTGCCCGAGGAAGAATATCTCATCCCGCTCGGCAAGGCCGACATCAAGCGTGTCGGCACGGACATCACGCTCATCGCACACGGCCGCGCCGCGCTCACCGCCTGCACCGCCGCCGACATCCTCGCCGCCGAGCACAATATCTTCGCCGAAGTCGTGGACCTGCGCAGCATCCGCCCGCTTGACGAGGAAGCGATTTTGGAAAGCGTCCGCAAGACGCACCGCGCGATCTACATCGAGGAAGCGAAGCCGTTCTGCGGCGTCGGCGCGCAGATCAGCTCAATGATCATGGAAAAGATTTTTGACGAACTCGACGCCCCAGTCCTCCGAGTCACGAGCATAGACGCCCCTGCGATCTACTCGCCCGAGTTGGAAAAGCGCCAACTCCCGCGCCCGCTCGACGTCGTCGAGAAAGTGCTGAGCATTTGCTGACGGCAACCGCTGGCCATGAAGGCCTCTCTCCTCGCCGCATTGGTCGCACTCACGTTTCCAGCGTGCGAGCGTAATCCTCCCGCGATTGAGCTTCCTCCGTCGTCAAGCTCCGCGCTTGTTTCGAGTGCAAAGCTTCCTTGCCACGGCGACTTTGTGATCAACATTGATCAACACGAAAGGCGGATCGTTTTGGATCAGAACTACGATTCCGATACCGCTCTGAAGGATGAACTCACCCGTCGCATTGTTGTGAGCCCATTCACGACAGCCGTCATCCGCGCGGATAGGCGCGTTTGTTATGAGGCGATCGCGAGGGCGCTCCTGCTCGTCCGAGAGGCCGGAATTTCCGAAGTGTATCTGGCGTTCCGCCGCCCAGATTCGCCGCGCGAAGAAACGTATCTCCGAATTCGCAACTAGAGCGACCGAGAAAACGTTCAGCAGCGCATGCGCGTGCATCGGGTAGCGCGGGCGTCCCGCCTGCCGGATTCCGCGTCTCGCGGAATCCACCCGAGCGTCGAGCGGCGTGCAATCGCAAGCAGACGTCCGCCGTATGCGGAGCGGGACGCTCCGCACAGCAGGCGAGGACGCCCACCCTACCCGATGCACACACACTCGCAATGCAACGGCACCTCGCAACTCGGCCAAGAGTGAGCGTGTGCAATTTCACTCCTCCGCCTTGAACGTCCCCGTCCCCACGAGGCGCTCGAAGATCGGCGAGGCCATCAGCGTCGTGACCACGGCCATGATCACCAGCGTCGCGAAGAGTCCCTCGCTGATGATCCCGCGCTGGAGGCCGATGTTGATGATGATCAGCTCCATCAGCCCGCGCGCATTCATCAGCACGCCGATGCCGAGTGCTTCGC
>JANXZI010000739.1 GCA_025355595.1 Spartobacteria bacterium | reverse complement strand
CTCGATGAAGAGCTTCACCTACTTCTACTCGGGCGCATACGGCAGCGATGAGATTGACGTGAAGCCCGCGCCGATCACCACCGCGACCGTCAGCGCCAATGGCCTCAGCGTGCGCGTGAAAGTGGAAGCCCGCCGCGAACTTTACGTCCACGAACTCCACGCCGATGGTCTCCGCTCCGCAACCGGTGCGAAGCTCGACCACGCGGATGCGTATTACACGCTGAACCGGATTCCGAAGAACTGACGGAGTGCGTTAGCCGATTTTTTCCGCGCCGAAGTACGGGCGCAGCGGCTCGGGGATGGTGATGCTGCCGTCGGGCTGCTGGTGGTTTTCGAGGAGGGCGACGTAGAGGCGGGCGAGGGCGGTGCCGGAACCGTTGAGGGTGTGGCAGAATTGGTTTTTGCCGTGCTCGTCCTTGAAGCGCAGGGCCATGCGGCGGGCTTGGTAATCGGCGAAATTTGAGCAGCTCGACACTTCGAGATACGCGCCCTGGCCGGGAGCCCAGACTTCGATGTCATAGGTCTTCGTGCTGCCGAAGCCGAGGTCGCCGGTGCAGAGTTCGATGATGCGGTAGTGCAGGCCGAGGGCTTGCAGGATTTTTTCGGCGTCGGCGGTGAGGGACTCGAGTTCGGCCATGCTCTGCGACGGATGGCAGATTTTCACGAGCTCGACTTTGTCGAACTGGTGCATGCGGATGAGCCCGCGCGTGCCGAGGCCGGCGGCGCCGGCTTCGCGGCGGAAGCACGGGGTGTAGGCGGTGTAGCGGAGCGGGAGCTGCTCCATTTTCAAAATCTCGTCGCGATGGAGATTCGTGACGGGGACTTCGGCGGTGGGGACGAGGTAGAGGCCGTCCTCGGGGCAGTGGTAGAGCTGGTCGGCGAATTTCGGGAGCTGCGTGGTGCCGATGAGGGCCTCGGCGTTCACGAGGAGCGGCGGGGCGATCTCGGTGTAGCCGCCGCCTTGCGTCTGCGTGTGCGGGCGCGTGTGCGTGTCGAGGAGGAAATTGACGAGCGCGCGTTCGAGCCGTGCGCCGGGGCCGGTGTAGCAGGTGAAGGCGGGGCCGGCGATTTTCGTGGCGCGATCAAAATCGAAGAGGCTGTGCTTTGCGCCGAGGTCGAGGTGCGATTTCGGCTGGAAGGTGAACGCGGGTTTTGCGCCCCACGCGCGGAGTTCGGGGTTCGCGGCGGCGTCGGTGCCGACGGGGCATTGCTCGTGCGGGACGTTCGGGATGCCGAGCAAAAGGTCGCGCTGCTCGGTGTCGAGCGCGGTGGTCTCTTCGTTGAGGCGCTTCATGTCCTCGCCGAAGCCGCGCACCTGCGCCTCGATCTCGCTCGTGTCCTCGCCGGCTTTCTTTTTCGCGCCGATCTCCTTGCTGATGCGGTTGCGATCGGCCTGGAGCTGCTGGAGCTTCGTCTCCGCCTGCCGGCGCTGGGAGTCGCAGCGGAGGACGGCGTCAATTTGCGCAGTCCAATCGCCGGCGCGACCGGCGAGGCGGGCTTTGATTTCGTCGGGCGTTTTGCGGATGAGCGCGATGTCGAGCATGGGGCGCGGAGGCTACGTGCGAGGCGCGAAATGTCGAACGACGAATGACGAATGACGAAGGGCCGGACGAACATCCAACGTCGAACATTGAACATCCAACATTCAACCACCGCTCGACGCCGAAGAACCACGAACCACACTCGTCATCAATTATCTCAGGGTGCCCGCGCTCTTACGAGCGCGGCTACGGCGAATGTCCCTCTTTTTCCGCTGCCCGCTACCGACTCGTGCTGCTCGCGGTGTTGTCGCCGACGCCGGGGTTCACGTTGAGCGGGAGGCGGACGTTCGGCAGATCCTTGAGTGTGAAGGAGAGGCTCACACCGTAGTCGTTTTGCGCCTTGATGGCGGTGCCGTTGTTGCGGGCGGTGAAGCCGATGCTGGCGACCCAGCTCGTGAGGTTGCGGTGAATTTCGTAGCTCTGGTACTCGAAGAGGTGATCGCGGAATTCGTAGGCGCCGCGCGCGGAGAGGCTCCAGTTGTCGCTGAAGCGAAAGTAGGCACCGATGTTCAGCAGCGAGCTGTTTTGGAAGAGCACGTTGCCGCTCAGGTAGCGGTGGCCGACGTTGAAACTCATGCGGTCGTTCGGCATGAAGTAGATGTCCGAATTCACCTCGGTGAATCCTTTGTCCAGCAGCGGGAGCTGCGAATCCACCGCGACGGTGGCCCACGGGACGGGGTTCCAGCGGAGGCGGTTCACGAAATTCGAGTAGCGCCCCGGATCGGGATCGACGGAGCCGAAGTTCGGGCTCTGAAATCGGATGTCCATGAAGGTGTCCATCTCCAGCCAGTTGAAAGTGGAGTCGTCCCGGCGCGTCTGGAGGCGGTTGCGCACGCCGAGGCGTGTGATGTTCCAACTGGTGATCGCGTCAATGCTGTTAAACGTCGGGAAATCCACGCCCGGCAACTGCGGCGAGCGCTGGAGGCGGTCGATCTGGTAGATCTGTTTGCCGTCCGAGTCGGTGGTGACGTAGCTGAGGTTCGCGTACGGCTGGACGATGTGCCTCATGCCGTCGAGCCCCCACGCCCGGCTCTGCACGCCCTCGTAGGTGCGAGAGGCCTTAAAGGATGTCTCGATGCCCGCATTGAAAGCCGGGCGGAAAACGGAGCCGGTCTTCATGAGCCGGTTGATGGTGCCGTCGGCATTTTTCGCAGTGGCTGCGCTCATCTCGAACGGGGTGAGCGGCAGTGCCTGCGCGGTGCTGCCGGTCTCGGAATACCAGGTGCCGCGGACGCCGATGCGCGGGACGATGCTGAGCCAGCCGCCGTAGGTCTGCGGAAAAAGGAACTGGTGGAACGAATCCACCCGCGTGAAACCGTAGTCGGGCAGCGCGGAGCCTTTCGCGAAATTCCGGCGGTAGCTGCCCACCGAGGTCTGCCCTTCGTAAAAGGCCCTGCTGCCGAGAATCGGCTGCCGCGTCACGTCGAGCGCGAATTCGGGCACCCGCTCGGTGCCGTCGAAGAACTCGTTCACCTGCTTCCGCGCGAGCAGCGTCATGGTGTAGTCGTCGGCAAATT
Source organism: Spartobacteria bacterium (assembly GCA_025355595.1). Lineage (GTDB taxonomy): Bacteria > Verrucomicrobiota > Verrucomicrobiia > Chthoniobacterales > Chthoniobacteraceae > SXWH01. The sequence goes on along the minus strand of JANXZI010000739.1, from coordinate 135 downwards.
TCGTGACGCTCACGACATTGTCGGGATGCGGATTGCGGATGAATTCCGACTCGTAAAAATCCTGCAAAAAGCGCGAGTCACTGAGCTTGTTGATATTGACCGAGGCGTAGATGTCGTCCGTGAGATACTGCCGCG
>JANXZI010000738.1 GCA_025355595.1 Spartobacteria bacterium | reverse complement strand
CCGGGACGCAACATGCCGGGAAGCTGGCCTCGCTGCTGCGGCGGGAAAATCTGCTCGGCACTTTCTTCACCGGGTTCCGTGTGCGGCCGGATTCTTTTCTCGGACGTCGGCTCCGGCTCAGCGGGCTGCGCGCGCTGGATGAATCCCTCACGGATTGCACGCGCCAGATCCGCGCGCCCGAATTGCTCGCCAAGCTCGCGCAGTGCCTCGGCTGGAGCGGCGAACGACTCATGCGCTTGCGCAATGCGTGGTTCCAGAAACTCATCCCCGACCGCGCCCTCGCGGCATGCGATGCGGTGATCGGGTTCGACACGTCGTCGTGGATTCTCGCGAAGCGCGCGAAGAAATTTGGGAAGCCTTTCCTGCTCGACCGCGCCGCGATCCACCGTCGCGCGCGGGCGGCAATCCGGGCCTCGGTGGATTCGGGAATCGCGGCTCCGGCGGGTGATGCGCAGGACGCCGTGGAGACGGAGGAAATGGAGGACGCGTCGCGCATCGTGGTCGCGAGCCGCTTCGCCGAACGCTCCGTGTGCGAGGCCGGAATCGCCGGGAAAAAAATCGCGGTGATTCCGTACGGCGTGGATTCGGATTCGTTCGATCCGGGCGAAAGGCGCGACGTTAGTACAGGGCGGATGGTGTTTCTTTTTGTCGGCCTGCTGAAAAAGGAAAAGGGAATCCTCACGCTGCTCGCGGCGTGGAGACAGCTCGCCGCGCCGGGTGCGGAGCTGTGGCTCGCGGGCAGCGGCGAGGCCGATGTGCTCGCAGCCGCGCGCGGCGTGCCGGGTGTGACGGTTTTTGGCAAACTCGCGCAGGAGGAACTGCGGCAGATTTACCGCGACGCGGACGTATTTGTGTTCCCGACTCTTTACGATGGCTTCGGGATGGTGTTGCTCGAAGCGATGTCGAGCGGCCTGCCCGTGATCGCGACGGCAAACTGCGCCGCGCCCGAGCTGATCCGCGATGGCGAGGCCGGTGTGATTTTTCCCGCGGGCGATGCGGCCGCGCTGCGCACGGCGATGGCGGATGCGTGCGCGAACCGCGCGGCATGGACGCAGCGCGGAGCCGCGGCGCGCGAGATTGCAAAGTCGCACTCGTGGGATGCGTACGGAAAGCGCTGGGCCGCGCTGCTCCGGGAGGTCGTGGCGTGAGCGGGAGGCTGCTGATTTTCGATTCCCATCCGGTGCAATACAAGGCGCCGGTGTACCAGCAGCTCGCGAAGCTGTTGCCAGGTGCGGTGAAGGTTGTCTATGCTACCGACTGCTCCGTGCGCGGGCATCGCGACAAGGATTTCGGGCAGGTCGTGGCGTGGGACACGCCGCTGCTCGAAGGCTACGATCATCTTGTGCTGAACAACGAGCGCGGCACACCACTTCAAGGTTTCCGGAGTCTCACCGGACGCGGCATTCTCCGGCTTCTGAAAGCGGAAAAGCCCTCGGCGGTTCTGATTTCACAATTTCTCTACGAGGCGGATCTCGCCGTCTGCCTGTCCTGCTTGCTGCTGCGGATCCCCATCTGGATTCGCCATGAGACGCAGGACGAGGCGTTCCGCCGCAAGCCGTGGAAACGTGTCCTGCGTTCGATCGCCTACCGCGTGATTTACCGGGCGGTGTCGCACGCGTTTTTCATCGGGCAGTTGAATCGCGAGCATCTGCTCCTGCACGGGATGAAGGAGGCGCGGCTCAGCTTCGCGCCGTATTGCGTGGATTCGCCGATCCCCGCGATGAGCGCGGAGACAAAGGCTGCGATGCGGAACGAGATGCGGACAAAACTCGGCATCCGCGACGGCGAGACGGTTGTGCTTTTTTCCGGGAAGCTGATCCGTAAAAAAGCGCCGGACTTGATCCTCGATGCGTTCAGCCGCCTGAGCGCCGAGCGCAGGGCCTCGACGCGGATCGTCTTTCTCGGATCGGGCATCATGATGGGGGAGCTGAAGACGCGTGCCGAGCAATTTCCCGGCAGCGCGATTTTCCCGGGCTTCGTGAATCAGCGCGATCTGCCCGGCTACTACCTCGCCGCGGACATGCTCGTGCTCCCGTCGCGCCGCATGGGCGAGACGTGGGG
>JANXZI010000724.1 GCA_025355595.1 Spartobacteria bacterium | reverse complement strand
TTTCCACCGCCTCCAGCCACACGCGCTTCGCCGTCGCGGAGATCGGATGCGTGGCGTTGTGATCGAAGTAGAGCACGGCCCCGCGAATTAGCGGGAGAGCCGCGCCACGATGCAAACAAATCTCGCGCCGTGCGCGGCGATGCCCGATGTTCCGCGGCCCGATGAGCGCACCCGCGACGTCATTTTACAAACGCAGCACCTTCGTCACCCATCTCCCGGTGGACTGCCTCTACAGCCCGTCGCATTTCTGGATCGCAAAGATGGGCGGCCCACAGCTTGGCGCTACGCGGCTGCGCATCGGCTTCACGAAATTTGCGACGCGGATGCTCGGCGAGATCGTGGAGGTGCGATTCGAACTGCCGCCCGGCACGGCGCTCGCGGGCGGCGATGTCGTCGGGAGCATCGAGGGCTTCAAGGCGATCAGCGACATCTACTCGTGCGCGCGCGGCGCATTCGCCGGGAGCAATCCGTCGCTCGCGCAAAATGTCGAGCTGGTCGGAAAAGAACCGTACGCTGGCGGTTGGCTCTATGAAGTGGACGGCGAGCCGGATGATAAGTGCGTCCCGCTGGAGCAATACCGCGTCATGCTCGACACCACGATCGACAAGATTCTCGAAAAGCAGCAAGCCCACGCAGAGTGATGCAAAATCCAAAATCCAAAATTGCCCTGCCTACGCCCGCCGCCGTCTCGCTTTGCTCGGCTCAAAATCCAAAATCCCGCTACGTGATGATCGGTGGCTTCCTCGGTGCGGGGAAGACGACCGCCGTCGCCGCAGTCGCGCAGCATTTCGCCGCGCAGGGATTCCGCGTCGGGCTCATCACGAATGATCAGGGCAGCGAACTCGTGGACACGACGATGCTGCGCGCAAAAGGTTTTGCGACGGAGGAAATCACGGGCGGATGTTTTTGCTGCCGCTTCAACACGCTCACCGACGCGGCGCAAAAGCTGACGGACACGACGCGGCCGGATGTCTTCATCGCCGAGCCGGTCGGGAGCTGCACAGATCTCGTCGCGACGGTCACGTATCCGTTGCGACGCATCTACGGCGACGCATTCACCATCGCGCCGCTGAGCGTGCTCGTGGACCCGGTGCGCGCGGAGCGTTTCCTCGGCCTCGCGAGCGGCGGGAAATTTTCCGACAAGGTCACTTACATCTACCGCAAGCAGCTCGAGGAGGCGGACCTCATCGTGGTCACGAAGACCGACGTGCTCGACGCCGCGCGCGCCGTGGCCATCAGCGCGCGGCTGGCGGAGGAATTTCCGCACGCGGAAATCCTCGCGCTCAGCGTGCGGAAAAATGATGGCCTCGCACCGTGGTTCGATCATCTCGCGACCGGCGAGCAAAGCCAGCGCGCGACGATGCAGGTGGACTACGAACTTTACGCCGAAGGCGAAGCGCTGCTCGGCTGGCTGAACGCCACCGTGCAGCTCGCGGCGCCGTCCGGTTTCGATGCGGACGCGACGCTGAAAGCAATCGCCGTGGGTATCCAGCAACGACTCGCGGGTGCGGAGATTGCGCATTTGAAAATGACGCTCAGCCCCGACAGCGGACTCGGCGACATCGCCGCGGTGAATCTCGTGCGCAGCGATTTTGTTCCCGAACTTTCGCTCACGCTGGAGGAACCGGTGCAGAGCGGGCAGCTCATCATCAACTGCCGCGCCGAAGCCGCGCCCGAGGCGATCCGCGACGCAGTGCAGGCGACCATCGCAACGCTCCACACCAGCGCGATGACCGCAAAGCTCGAACACCTCGAATTTTTCCGCCCCGGCAAACCGCAGCCGACGCACCGGGACGCGGTAGCCTGATCATTTGCGCTCTTGCGCAGGAACGGGATCGAGATCTGGAGTCGCTCCTTCGGGCGCAATGTTTCGATCCGTCAGGGCAAGCGTTTCGTTTTTGAATGGAAGAATAAAAATCTTGTTCCCGCTTGCTGCCAGCAATCCGAGTGTCGCGATAACCTCTTGGATGGGAACGCCAGTCGCAGGTCGCACGATAATGGGATCGAGACCGCCACCCGCTCCGGCAATCTGCCTTGCGAAGACTGACAGCCGATCCTTCTCCATCAGTTGCCCGTTCACATGACGCCGAAGCTGGCCTTGCTCGACCGTCAAATCGAGAACCAGCAGCGTTCTGATCACATCATCAGCCGGCGACGGTTTGAGATATTCATACAGCGCCCGCAGCGTGGCGATCCGCGTCCGGCTTCTCGTTTCCCGGTTCCACCACACGCTACCGGCAATGAGTCCGATGATGCAAACTGCCTGAACAACCACGAGCCACTTCCAGAATGCTGTTCTCATGATGGGATATGCTTGCAGAATCTGCGCGGTGTCAAAGCCAGGGACCCGCAGCCTGCTCCGGTGATCCTCACCGGCATGTGATGTAGAAGCAATTGGCAACGACTCGAAACCGCTGTAGCAAACTCACACATGCCCGAAACAGCGCCACGCATTCTCTACTGCCACTGCCAATACGCGCAGGTGGTGCCGAAGGAAGTAAAGGCTGCCGTGCTGCGCAGGCTGTGCGAGAGCGGCGCGGCGTTCGATGCAGTGGCGGATCTCTGCGAGATGGCTGCGCGGCGTGACCCGGCGCTGCAGCAGCTCGCTGCGAGCGGCGCGGTGAAGATTGCCGCGTGTTTTCCGCGCGCGGTGAAGGGGCTCTTTCACCAGTGCGACGCCGACCTCGCGGCGGACAGGACCGAGGTGCTGAACATGCGCACGCTCACGGCGGATGAAATCTGCGCGCGGCTCGCGGCACCGGATATTTTCGCGAACCTGCCCGTGAAAAACGTGCAGTTGCCGACAGCGCCCGAGAACGGCAATGTGCAGCCATGAAGACCCTCCAACTCACCGCGCTGCTCGAGCGTGAAGACGACGGCTATGTGGCGCTGTGCCCGGAATTGGACGTCGCAAGCCAGGGCGACACCGTCGAGGAAGCCACCGCGAATCTGAAGGAGGCCGTCGAGCTTTTCCTCGAATGCGCTCCGAAGGAAGAGATCGAGCGGTGCTATCGCCCGGAGGTTTTCATCAGCCGTTTCGAGGCGGCGTATGCCTAAGCCCGGTGTTTTTCCGGTGCTGAAGTCTGCGAAATTTTGGCGGCTGCGGGTTTCCGAAACGTGCGGCAGCGTGGCAGTCATATCATCATGCAGAAGTCGGACACTGGCGGTGCAATCACCGTTCCCGTTCCGAACCATCGCACCGTGAAAATCGGTACCCTGCAGTCCATCATCCGAAAAAGCGGACTGCCGAAAGAGCTGTTCCAACGCTGACAACAACCATGAGCCTCAAAACCGAATCCACACTCCGCGTCGTGCTCTATGAGGGCGACGGAGCCGCCCCGCTGGATGATCCTTTTTCCACGACGACCGCGCTGTTGGAAAAGGGCTACGCCGTCACGCGCATCATCGCTGGTGGCCGCGTCGCGCCGCAGGCGAAAGGCTCGCTCGTCGTGCTTGGAAAATTTGCGGACGCTGCCCCGACCGCGGAAGACTCGGCGGGCGCGGTGAGCGTGCGCTTTCACGACATCACGAATCGCGACATCGCGGGCGTGACGGCACTGGTCGAGGAGGAGCGCACCGCGACCGGTGCGGCGCAGCATGGCGCGTGGAAGCCGTGGTTTCCAGTCATTGACTACGACCGCTGCACGAACTGCATGCAGTGCCTCTCGTTCTGCCTCTTCGGCGTGTATGGCGTGGATGGCGAGAGCCACATCCAGGTGCAGAACAACGACAACTGCAAAACGAACTGCCCCGCGTGTTCGCGCGTGTGCCCGGAGGCGGCGATCATGTTTCCGAAATACAAGGCCGGGCCGATCAATGGTGATGTGGTGAGCGCGACGGATCTGAATCGCGAGAAGATGAAGATCGACATCTCGGCGCTGCTCGGCGGCGACGTGTATTCGATGCTCCGCGAGCGGACGCTGAAGGCGCAGAGCCGCTTCAGCAAGGAGCGCGATTCGGACAAGGCGCTGACGGAACGCCAGAAGTGTCTCGCGAAGCTCGCTGCCGCGGGCGACATCCCCGCGGAGGTGCTCATGTCGCTCCCGTCGCCCGAGGAAATCGCGCGCCGCGCCGAGGAGGCAAAGGCGAAGGCTGCTGCGGCACTCGCCGCGCAGCAAATATAGGAGGTCACGAAAGGGCGTCAGGAAGCGCCAAAGAAAACGGGAGCACACGCTTCCAGCGTGTCGTGTCCGGCATCCCTGCCGGGCACATGGCGGACACACATGCGGCTCTCGGAAAAACTACGATGGGTCCGCCACGGATGGGTCCGCGCAGGATGCGCGAACCGGCACGCTGGAAGCGTGCGCTCCCATTTTCCGTCGTGCTCTGGACGCTCCCGGTTGCCGTCGCGTTTCCTCACACTCCTCGCCTTCACAAATTTTTTACAGATCGTCCTCCCGCTTTCACTCGCTGCGCGTGGTTTTCCTCTCCAGGGTGCGCTCGTTTCGTTTCCCCCCTAAACATTTTTCTGAAAATTTCTGTTCTCGCAAACCGATCCCCTCTAACACGGCCCCCCGAATGAGCACCGCCCCATCTTCCTCCCTCGCCCAGAACCCACCGAACGAGGCCGACGTCATCGCCATTGATCAGCTCCGCGAGCTGTATGGAAAAATCCGCGTCGAGCTCGCGAAGGTCATCATCGGACAGGACAAGGTGATCGAGCAGCTCCTCACGTGCGTCTTTGCGCGCGGGCACGCGCTGCTCATGGGCGTGCCGGGGCTCGCGAAGACGCTGCTCATTCATTCGGTCGCGGATTTGATGTCGCTTTCGTTCAGCCGCATTCAATTCACGCCGGACCTCATGCCGAGCGACATCACGGGCACGGAAATTTTGCAGGAGACGGAGACGGCGGGACGCCGCGCGTTCGAGTTCGTGAAGGGGCCGATTTTTGCAAACATCGTGCTCGCGGACGAAATTAACCGCACGCCGCCGAAGACGCAGGCCGCGCTGTTGCAGGCGATGCAGGAGCAGGTCGTGAATTCAGGCAAACACCGCTTTGTTTTGGAGAAGCCGTTCTTCGTTCTCGCGACGCAGAACCCCATCGAGCAGGAGGGCACGTATCCGCTGCCCGAGGCACAGCTCGACCGGTTCATGTTCCTCATCAATGTCGGCTACCCGAGCGCGGCGGAGGAATTGCAAATCGCGAAGACCACGACCGGTGGTGCGGCAGCGACACTGAGCAAGATCATCGGCGGCGAAGACATCTTGAAATTCCAGGACATCGTGCGCCGCGTGCCGGTGCCCGATCACGTCTATGAATACGCCGTGAAGCTCGTCCGCAAATGCCGCCCCGGCGGTGCGGAGGCTCCGGACTGGGTGAAAAAATACGTGATGTGGGGCCCCGGCCCGCGCGCCGTGCAGTATCTCGTGCTCGGCGCAAAGGCGCGCGCCGTCCTTTACGGCAGCTATCTCACGCGGCTCGAGGACATGCTCGCCGTCGCCGAGCCCGTGCTGCAGCACCGCATCCTGGTGAATTTCCACGCGGAGAGCGAAGGGATCGACAGCACGGAGATCGTCCGGCGTGTGATCAAGGAAACCGAGAGCTAGACGTCCGCCCCCGGACCTCATGGCTGACTCTCACAATCTCGACTTCCTCGATCAGGGCGTCATCGGGCGCCTGTCGCGGCTGATCCTGAATGTCCGCAATCCGATGCTCGGCTCGGTGAACGGGCTGCATCGCTCGGCGACGCGCGGGGCGAGCGTGGAGTTTGCGGAATACCGGAAGTATGCGCCGGGGGATGACATCAAATTTCTCGACTGGCGCGTGTTTGCGCGGACGGACAAGTTTTTCATCCGCGAGTTCGAGGCGGATACGAACCTGCGCTGCTTCCTCGTCGTGGACACGAGCGCCTCGATGAAATTCACGAGCACGCCGGAGGGCGGCACGCGCTTCGACTACGCGCGCAAGCTCGCGGCGACGGTCGCGCACATGCTCGTGCATCAGGGCGATTCCGTGGGGCTCACATGCTTCGCGGAGAAGACGGTGGATCTTCCGCCGCGGAAAACGCCGTCGCACTTGCGGCAGCTTTACCAGACGCTCGCCGAGGCGCAGCCGGCGGGTGAATCGAACATCGTGCAGACGCTGCATGATTTCGCCGAACGCATCCGGCAGCGCGCGCTGGTGATCATCGTGAGCGACCTGTTCACCGACCCGCCGCCGCTGCTGGACTGCATCAAGCACCTGCGCTTTTACAAACACGATGTCGCGGTGTTTCACCTGCTGGATCGGCAGGAATATGATTTCGATTTCACGCGCCCGGTGCGCTTCGTGGACCTCGAGAGCGGCGCGGATCTCATTACCGATCCGAGCGTCGTGCGCGACGCGTATCGCGAGGCGCTGACGGATTATCTGCATGCGATCCGGCACGGCTGCCAGCAGTTCAACGTGGACTACCACCTCACGTATCTCGACCAATCATTCGAGGGGCTGCTGACAAATTTCCTGCTCTCGCGAGTGCGGCACTCGAAGAAAGGCGGACGGCGATGAGCTACCTCCAGCCATGGATGCTCTGGGCGCTGCCGGCGGTTTTGCTGCCGATCATCATTCATCTTCTGAATCGCCTGCGCTACCGCACGGTGCATTGGGGCGCGATGATGTTCCTGCTGAAGGCCAACAAGGCGGCGACGCGGCGCGCGAAAATCCGGCAATACTTGCTGCTGCTGTTCCGCGCGCTGGTGATCCTCTTTTTGATCTGGGCGATGTCGCGGCCGATCACCGGCGGGTGGATCGGCAAGGCGGCGGGCGGCGCGCCGGAAGTCGTGCTCGTGCTGTTGGATCGATCGGCGAGCATGGAAGGGCGCGCGCCGGATTCGCAGGAGAGCAAGCGGCAGCACGCCATCGCGCTGCTCGCGCAGGCGGCCAAGCAGAGTGCGGGCAGCCGTTTTGTGCTCATCGAAAATGTGCTGCGTCAGCCGCTCGAAATCGCGGACACGGCGGCGCTCGGCGCGATGCAGATGGCGTCGGCGACGGACACGGCAGCGGACATTCCCGCGATGCTGCGCACGGCGCTCGACTATCTCGTGAAGAACAAACCCGGCAGCGCGGAGGTGTGGCTCGCGAGCGATTTGCAGTCGAGCAACTGGCGGCCCGACGCGCCCGACTGGCAGGACATCGCGGCG
>JANXZI010000632.1 GCA_025355595.1 Spartobacteria bacterium | reverse complement strand
TGGGCGTCCCGCCTGCCGTATTCCGCGTCCCGCGGAATACACTCGAACGCCGCGGGCATCCGGAACGCTTGGGATCATCCGTCGGGTGCCGCGCGGGACGCGCGCCACGGCAGGCGGGACGCCCACCCTACCCAAGACATGCCGTCCCGCTTTCAGTCCGCCAATTTATGAAATATGGTATGAGTTCCAAGTTCAGTCCCGCGCAGGGGCGGTGACTTCACGACGAGCATCCAACTTCGCATCGCGCCAGCGGCGGGCCGAACTCGGAAGTCAGAACTTGGATCTTGGAAACCGGAACGCGGCTCCGTTCTTTTAACCGCTCTGGAACTCTGGAATACTTTTTCCCGCCGCTCCTTCGCAGATACCAACCGTCGAAAATTACCCGTTCAGCGACCCGCCGTCCGCGACGGGAGGAAGACGCGGCGCCGCTCGATGCGCGCCCCGCGTGCGAGGAAAAATGCGCGCACTTCATCCGTCATGTGCCGTCCGTCAGGGAGCACGTTCAGGTCGAACTGCATCCGGCCCGCCGGCGTGAGGCGCGACTCGGCGTCCTTCATGAAATATTCCCATTCCTCCACGCCCCAGTGCGAGCCATCGGTGCGGCGGTTGAAACACGTCATGTGCGCGGTGATGAGGTCGAATTTCGCGCCGAGATCCGGCAGCGGCTCGTGGGCATGGATGGTGTGGGTGATGCGCGGGATTTTCAGGAGCGCGATGATCCCGTCGAAGACCGGATCGCCGCCGAGGTCCAGGCCGAGCACGTCGTGGCCGAGGCACTTTGCGATGTGCAGCACGTAGCCTGCGCCGCAGCCGAGATCGAGGATGCGCATGCGCGGCGGAGCCTTGCGCACGCGGAGGTCGCGGATGCGCTTCGTGCTCGTCTTCATCCACTCCTCGATGTTGAGATATTTTGCCGGTCGGAGGCGTTCCTCGGGGGTGTAAAATTGCGCTCGCAGCCATTCCAGTCCCTCGCGATCGATCGGCTTCATGAACTGCCGCCAGCCGAGGGGATACGCCATGCGCCGCACTCCCGCCACGAGACTGTCCCACCCATCCGAGCCGAAGATTTTGCTGAGTTTTTGCGTGAACGTCATCCGTCGCGGAGCGTTGAAGCCGCGCAGATTTGGGTCAAGTGGATTTCACCCGCGCGGGTGCCGGCTGCTGGGCGCGCGGCTTGAAATTGATCTTCCCTCCGAGGTTCCCGCTCTCGCGCCAGCCGAGGTAGAAGCGGCCGCGTTTCCCCTCGAAGGAAACGAACGGCAGGGGACACCAGCGGTGCCGCGACACGGCCCAGTTCCAGCCGCCGCCCGGCGCGAAGACTGCGCCGGGGAATCTCCCCGTGCGCGTGATGTCCCTGTCCGATACGCCGACGACGTAGTGCGTGAAATTGTGCAGCGGGTTGCGCATCATCCACTGCATCGCGCGGTGCCGCCCGCCGGGGCGGAACCATGCGGGTGGCGCCGGGTCGTCCGCATTTTTGAAACTCCAGAGCGGGTTCCACTTTTGCGCCGTGCGGATCGGCGGCGTATGGACGCTCGCTGGGCGCGTGATGGTCTCCGCGGCGTGTGCGGAGCACGCGATGGCGAGGGAAAGAAATGCGGATGCGCGGCGCATGATGCGGCACGCTACACGGTGCGGCCAGTCTTGCAGCAGTGAAGGCGCGTTCAGCGTGGGGGCGGGCCGCCGAAGGGTGCGCCTGCGTCGCGATATTCGTCGGGCGTGAGTTTGCCGTCACCGTTCTTGTCGAGCTTGCGGAGTGCGGCGGGGGCGTTCGCGATTTCCTCGGCATCAATGATGCCGTCGCCATTCGCATCGAGTGCGCGCATGAGGAGCGGGCGGGGGAATCCGCGGGGCGATGCGTCTGCACCCGCCCCGCCTGGATTGCCGGGCCGTCGCCCGCCGCCGAGACCGCCGGGGCCGGGGCCGTTTTTTCCGAAGCTCTCATCCGGCGTGCCGCGCCATCCGCGTGGGAGGAAGGGGAACGTGGTCGTGATGTGATAGTGGTAGATGCCCTCGGGATGCTCAGGCGTGCCGGCAGTGTGGCCGTTGCACTCGTCGAGGTCGCCACTGTCCTTCACAAATTCCCAGTCCTGCGTGAAGCGTCCGTCGTAGTTGCCGTTCGGGCCGTCGGGTTCCGCGGGGCGCGCGCCGGTCTTCAGGCAGTGGCTCGATTTCATCGCGCGGATGGCGCTCTTCGCGTCCTTCGGATCGCGGTGGCAGTTTGCCGTGAACATCGCGAAGCCGTCCGCCGCCAACGCGACTTGCAGCATTTTTCCCTCATCGCCGCCGAGCTTCTGCACGAGGCCCACGGGCATCGCGTGGTAATGATACGCGCCGGTCGGCTGCACATGCGCGTTGTGCTCATCGAGGCCGAGATCAAGGAAGCCGGTGTGCGCCTCGTAGCGCCAGCCGGATTGCCGGTCGTTATTCCAGGTCTCGCCGGTGCCGGGCTCGAACGGCACGCCGTTCAGCCCGACCGCGAAGAACCATCCGCCCCGTCGCTGCGGTTCAGCGGCGGCGACGGGGTTCAGAGCCACGCGGAATGTGTAGTCCTGCGGCGACGCGGTGTTCGGATTTCCGCGGCGCGGAAAAGCGCCCGGCGCGTGGTCGGGCCAGCCGTTCGATCGGATCACGCGGAAGCCGCCCTCGGTCGTGATGTTCACGCTGGTCTCGCGCTTCGCATTCGCATTTCCGCCGGGGCGGTTCGAGCGGACGCCGGTTGCGCCAGCGGGCGGCGGGCCATCCTGCGGCGGGCGCTGTGCGAGGAGCAGGGAAGTGGCCGCGAGCAGCGCTCCGCCCGATACGACAAGACCAGTGTGGAGAAATATTCGCTGCGGCGTGGATGGTGTGGACATGAAATGCGGCTGGCTCGTGCAGGCATAACCCGCGCGCCACTGCGACGGCAGCGGGATTTACCTCGCGTTAACAATTCTCCCGGCTGCCCGATTACGAATCGCCGAAGATCCGCAGTTTCGGCTATTCGTCCGCCTTTCTCAGAACCTCGGGATTTCGGAAAATCAGGATGCGTTCCAGCATCTCATCAATTACGACATCTGGCTTTTCCCGCTTGATGAACGCACCGGACTTCCGGGCGAGTCACCTCATGATCTGGGCATGCCTTCTCGTTATGTGCCCTTGGATTTTGCCGAATCCGGCAGCAGAGCGTCGGGGGTGATTTTCTGGAAAAATGCTCCCACCGCCTCGATCCCCGTGTGAATGCTTTCCTTAATATTCTGGACAAAGCCCGCTGGCTTCTTTCCGTGGACTTTGGCTTTGGCGGAAACCTTCTTGGTCGTACTATCGGCACTGGGCTTAGCCTTTCCCACATCATTTTTTACGGCTGTTTGAACCTTCGTTACAGAACGCTTCGCCGGAGTCCTTGCCTTTCGGGCGACATTAGCACCAGGGGCTTTGCCTTCACTGATCACGTGCTTGGTTTTGGAAGACATAATGGATTGGGTTTATTGGTGTACCGATTTGCGGGTTGAGAAGCTGCCATGCAGGGTTACGGGCGCCGTGACTTCTTTCCTACCCCCACGACTTCGGCATCGCCATCGCATGCCTCCGCATTCGAGCCCGCGCGCGCGAGTTCCGTGAGCTTGTCATCTGCGCCTTTTTCCTGATCGAGAATCTGCTGAAGCAGCCCCACCGCCTTGTCGTGCCCGAGCATCCCGGCCCATTCGATGAGGCAGCCGTAGGAGGCGATCTCATAGTGCTCCACCTTCTGCCCCGCGGAGATGATCGCCGCATTGATGGCGGGAGATCCCTTGAACTCCTTCACTATTTCGTCCCCCTCCTCCAGCAGGCCGACCGTTGCCTCGCACTTCTTCGCTTTAGCTGGTTCGCCGATGGATTTGAAGACTTGCGCCAACTTGGCGATCTGCCCCTCGGTTTCCTTGAGGTGTTTCGTCAGCGCCTTCTGCAGTTCCGGCGAAGTGGCGGCCTTCACCAGCTTAGGAAGTGCCTTCGTGATGCGGTGCTCCGCGTCATAGATATCTTGGAGTTCGCCGAGGAAAAGGTCTGCGAGTGTTTTGTTCATAGGATGCTGTTGGTTGTGGTGTTTGGCAGTTGTTAGTCGCGTGAAAAAGGCTGTCTGTGCGGCGTCAATGGACGGTGCCGTGGTGGCGCACCGCGCTGCGGGCACCCAGAGTTCCGCCCACCGCGCTCACGAGCAGGCCGAGGAGCAACCCCACGAAGGCCCAGAGGGCGGCGGCGGAGAGATGGCCTGAGATTTCGTCTGCGGCGATGCGCGCCTGTTCATCGGCCCGGGCCTTGATGGCAGCGAGTTCCGACTGAAGGTTGCGATAGGAGGTCGCCCATCCATCCACGGTCTTCGTGGCGTCCGCTTCGTTCATGCCCGCATGGTCGGTGAGAGCTTTGACGACGGCACGGCGGTTTTCCGGCGAATTCACGTCGTTGCCCGGCGCGAAAAGCCGGGTAACTGCGAAGCCGACTTCGCGCTTGGCGCGAGTGGCCTGAGGCGAACCCGCGGGCATGGACTGAAGGGCTTCATCAATGAAACTGCCCGTTTGCGTCTCGGTTCGTTTGGCAGCGTCCGTCGCCGCCTGACCCACGCCGGCGGCTGCCGCCTGCCCGGTCACGGCTGCCCCCTGGCCGAGGATTTTGAGCGCTCCTCCGAGAATGGTGCCGGTGCCGATCGAAGCAAAGGTGAGCGCAATGACCAGGGTGATGCTCCATACGAGGATGCCATGCACGAATCCGCCATGCAGTGAATGCGAATAGCGACCCGCGAGCACCCCGCCACATCCCAAGGCTACCAGCGCGCAGAGGGACCACACGACGGCCGCGCCGAGGCTGAAATTTTCCCCCGGATGCGCATCCGTGAGCGGAGAGAAGATCGCCAGGCTGGCTCCGACACCCAAGGCGCCCAGGAAGAAATGGACGGCCATGGCGAGCACAGTTCCGGCGATGATGGCGCTCCAGTTCAGGAAAGGAAACCGGTCAGCGTGGGAGCGGAAGTCATGAATGACGGCATGCGCGGGTGCTGAGAATTCAGTTTTCATGGGAAGGGAGATCGCAATGGGGTGGCGGACTACTTGCCGAGCATTTTCGCAATGATGAAGATGAGAACCGCACCGCCGAGGCCGCCTCCAAAGAGGAGATAGATGAGCGAATAACCGGCGGCGGCCACGACAGGAGCGATGAGGAGCGTGAGCATGGGATTGGGTTGGGTTTGGAGTTAATCGGAAGCTGACTGGCAGTGCGTTTCCGTCCACGAATCGCTCCTACCCGCCACGTTGGATGTGCGCATGATGCGTTATTTTTTGCGGAAATGACATTTCGGCAAAGCATTCGGCGCCTGCTAATCCAGCCACACTTGAGCAGCCCGATCTGGTCATCCTATGTGCCGCGCAGATTTTGGACGTTGCTGGCTATTTGTTTCTCCGCCCGTTCCGGCAGTATGAATGGCGACTTCCGCGGCTGTTTTTTTCAAGCGAACTGAATCTCAGACGAGCCATGCTCTCAGCGTGTGAGAATGAAGGTGCCAGCCGGACGCCGACGGCAAGGTTGGCGCGACTCCGGAGCGCCTACCTGGGGTTTGCGCAAAGACCGGGAAGAATCCGGACCTCGTCGCGTGTGGGCTGTCGCTGGAGTCGTCGGGGAGCGGGCGTGACATTTTTTTGACAATGTTTTTACGCCCGTCGGTGCGATAATCGCGGCCACGGGTGTCATCCTGCGCTTCTATGAAAACAGCCTTCATCATTATCTCCATCGCGGCCCTCACCGCAAGCGGCGCGGACGGTCCTATCCCGACCGCTGAGGCCGTATCGAAAACTTACGCGAAGACTCTGACGAGAGTGACCGATAAGCCGAAGTCTATCGGGCCGGAGTTTGCAATGATGTGCGACGACAGTCCGGCCAGGGCAAAATATGGGCCGCACGTCCATGCCTACGTGCATCATTACCGCAGCGAATCCGCGAAAGCGCCGAGAGGTAATTTCGCTCCCGGCAGCGTGTTCGTGAAGGAAAAGCTCACGTATGACGAGAATACTGCGCGCCCGGCTGCCCTTCTCGTTACGGGAATGATCAAGCAACCCGCCGGTACGTCGCCAAAGACTGGGGACTGGTTATTTTTCGTGGGGCGGGATGGGAAGGTGGAGACGGCCAAGATGGAAGGCTGCGCCGGGTGCCACAGCGGGGCAAAGCGCGACTATGTCTTTACCGCCATGCCGAAGCGCTGAGCGCCATTTTTCGCTCAAGGACGGACTGATGATTCGTCCGTAGTGCCCGGCCTTGCTGAAGTAGGCGGGGACGGGCTAGCGCGTTATGCCATGTGAGCCTTTCGGCTACTCCCGCACGATTCTGCGTTCAGAAAGGTCGATGCCCCATTTCCCCGGCCGCGCGGAGACCCAATAGCAGGAGCTTCTTTGATCAAGGAAGCTCTTACGGTAAGGCTCCACGGTGACTTGGTAAACGTTGGCCCCGATCCGGACCATGCCATCAATGCCATTCGGCCCAGGCATGTCGCCGAAATAGACAAAGAACGTCATGAAATTGGGCGTGTCGTTGCAGACGAGAACGGCATTGCGGAAGAAATTCGAGCGATAGTATGCGCCCGGAGTCCCGGTGCTCTTCATGCCTGCGCAGTCGGATCGGTGGGTGCGGCAGCTCGCGGAATCGGAGGACTGAACGATGTCTCTGGAAGTGACGCCGGCAACGGCGCTGCCAGCGAGGGCCAGCACAACAAGGAGAATAGGAGTTTTCATGGTATGTGAAGTGGATTATGGAAAATGATTCGTAGGATGTCTAGTTGCAGGCTGTATGGAATTTTAGAAAATGCAAGGAGAACTGATTATTCGTCCGGCGACGCGGCGGGCGTGCGGATCTGAGGGGTTGTGTATCGCGGCAGGAGTTTGAAAAGCGGTGGATGGCGGCAGGTGAAATGCGGTGCATGCCCGGTGCCGTCGCAAATGCGCGGTGAATATCCGAGCGTGATTTTCCGCACACGGACCATGTGGAAGGCCGGGCAAATGCGTGTTGAACGCTCGCCGTGTGTCCGCCAGATTCCGTGCGATGAATCCCCGGCTCCCCCTCCTCGCCCTTTCCGTCTTCACACTTCAATGCACATCCTTTGCTGAAGCGGTGAAGGATCGCGAGGGAGCGGTGCGCAAGGATCGCAGCGCGCTCGAATACGATGCGCGGTGGATTTACAATGACTTCAAGGCCGGCATGGCGAAGGCGAAGCAGACGGGGAAGCCGCTGCTGGTGGTATTGCGCTGCAT
>JANXZI010000684.1 GCA_025355595.1 Spartobacteria bacterium | reverse complement strand
TCGAGGATGCGCAGGGCGAGCGTCTTTTCCGGCGCGACACCCGCGACGAGCTTCCGCTGCCGAGAATCTCGACGGGGATGACGTTGAAGAGATACGGCGTCTCGGCGTCGCTCAGCTCGCCGATGAAGTCCGCCAGCCATTCGTCGCCGACAAGCAACTTCGTCGTAGCCCGCCTTCTTGTAATGCGCGAAGTTCTTCTCGAAAAGGCCGACGAGACGCCCCAGCTCCTCGCGGAACTTTTCAAACGGGGGGTGGCTCGCCATGGGCGCGGACGCTAGCGAGCAAAAATGCGGCGCGTCAATGCCGGCATCCAAATGATCGTCATCCGAAATTGCCGTCATCACGTGCTTGCTTCTTTTAAGGATTTCTTCCGCTCCCTCGCTGGCCGAGGAGCTGGTCGCCCGCGACCCGGAAGGCGAGGCCGTTGCCGAAGGTGCAGTCCTGGCGGAGCGGCGTGGCTCGGATGGCCGCCGCAGTCCTTCGGCGTCACTGCGCCGTCCATCCACCGTCCACGGCGAGCACGGCACCGGTGACATAGCTCGCCGCGTCGCTCGCGAGGAACATGGCCGCGCCCTGGATTTCTTCGAGCCGCGCCCAGCGTTTCAGCGCGGTCGCGCCGACGACAAACTTTTTCCCGTCCTCCGTGTCCGCGATTGAGAGATTCATCTCCGTGAGGAACGGGCCAGGGCAGACGGCATTCGCGGTGATGCCGTCGGCGGCGCATTCGAGCGCGAGCGTGCGCGTGAGCTGCACCACCGCGCCCTTGCTCGCGGTGTACGGCGTGCGGCCCGCGAGGCCGACGAGGCCGAGCGCGCTCGCGAGATTGATGATGCGGCCCCACTGGCGCGCGCGCATCCCCGGCAGCACGGCGCGGCACGCGAGCCAGGTGCCTTTCACATTGATGTCCATGACCTGCGAAAATTGCTCCGGCGTGAGTTCGCAGATCGGCCCGCGGATGTTGATGCCCGCGCTGTTGATCAGGATATCCACCTTGCCCAATTCGCGCTCTGCGGCGGCGAGCATCGCGTCCACCTGATCGGGCATCGTCACATCCGCGACATGGCCGACTGCCTTGCGGCCAAAGTCGCGCGCGATCTCCGCGGCGGCGGCATGCGCCTGATCCAGATTGCGGCTCACGAGCATCACGTCCGCGCCCGCCGACGCGAGGCCCGCAGCCATCGCGTAGCCGAGCCCTTTCGAGCCGCCGGTGACGAGCGCCGTGCGGCCCGTGAGATTGAAAAGCCTGATGCCGGGAAGTGAGTTCGTGGATGTCATGTGTGGAGATGTTTTTTCATCCAGCCGAGACATTGGCGATTGTTCGTTTCCTCCTCGGCGAGGATCGTTTCGGTCGTCTTACCGCTCACGGAAGGCGGCGCCTGCCTCGGCGGATTCGCCTTCACCCATTGCATCATCACATCGAGCCGCGCGGCCCTGCGCTCGGGAAAAGTGGCGAAGTATCTGTCGGTGAGACAAGGCACGCGCAGCGGATCGCGCGTGCCCATTTCGAGATTGAAGACGAGCGCGGGGTTCGCCTTCGCCAGCGTCGCGACGATGCGCGGCAGATCGAGCACGCCCGTCCCGAGCGGCACTTCGCTGAGGAGAAATCCATCCGCGTACGGCTGCACCGCCATGTCCTTGAAATGCACGCTCATCGCGAATGGCGCGAGTGCCTCGACGGCGGCGTGCGGTTCATCGAGCAGCGCGATGTTGTTTCCCGTGTCCACGAGCACGCCGATCCACTCGCTGCTGATCTTGCGCATCAGCGCGGCGAGTTCGTCCGCCGTGTGATCCTTGTGGTTTTCGATCGCGAGCTTCATCCGATGTCTGCGCAACACCGGCTCGGCGAGCGCGAGCGACTTCTCCGCCTGCACGTGAAAGGCGCGGAACTCGTCGAGCGATTTGAAAATCTCGTAGCGTCGCCCGCCCGTGAAAACAGCACGCGCGACGCTCGCACCCGCTTCGCAATGCACGCGCACGTCGGCCTCGAAGTCCGCGAGATCCCTCTCATTTTTTGGCAGCCGCAGCTCGCCCTCGTAGCAACCGCCGTCCTGCTCCACGAGCGCGCGCATCTGCTTCGCGATCGCGGCATCCTTGCTGCGCAGCGCCACCTGCACGCCCTCCGCGCCGAGGCTGCGCGCGTAACGGTAAAAGCTGATCGCATCGGTGAACTTCACGCCCTCATGCTTCGCGCCGACGGCCTTCCAGTGCTGGTGACACGAGAAGGCGCAGATGCCGATCCTGCATTTCGCAGCCCCCGCCGCAGCGAGCAGCGATTGTGCAGCGACCACTGCGGGCAGCGTGGAAATGAAATGGCGGCGGTTCATCGGGGGCGGCGGCGTGGCGCAGGGTTCAGCCGGGCAGAGGTGCAAGCACGCGCTTCAAAACTTGCACCGGTTTTAGTTCCGCTTTCGGCTAGAGCTTGAGCTGCGCGAAGGCAACCTCGAGCGCGGCCTTCCACTTGGCATAGCCGGCCTGGTTCGGGTGGAGCATGTCGGGGAACTCGGCCTTTTTGCAGCTCCCGCTGCCGTCGTCGAAAATGCTCCACGCGTCGCAGATCACGATGCGACCGTTCTTCTTTGCGAACTCCTGAATGAGCGCGTTCAGCTCGCGGATTTTGCCGGGGAATTTCTCGGGCTGCGGGCCGCGCGGCATCACGAGATTGATCACGATCTTCACGTTGCGGTTCTGCTTTTCGAGTTCGGCGACGATGGCGCGGAGGTTGTCGATCACCTGCGCGGGCGTGCCGCCGAGCGAGAGATCGTTCGTGCCGATGAGCAGGCTCACGGCGCGCGGGTGCAGGTCGAGCACGTCCTCCTTCAGCCGGTAGCGGAGGCCGCGGGAAGTGTCACCGCTGATGCCGCGGTTCACGGCGTTCAGATTCGGAAAATCCTTCGCGAGAGTCGCCCAGCCCTGCGTGATGCTGTCGCCAAAAAACACCACGGCGCGCTGCTCCTTGTCCTTGTTCCAGGAAAATTCTGTCCGGCGGATCATCCACAGTTTCTGAAACCACGCCGCAAGCTGCAGCGGCCCGCTGCCGGGGAACACATTTTCCGGCGGCATCGCGAGCGCGGTGTACTGGCTCACGGCGAGCGTCATTTTCTGCGCCGGCTGGCCGCGACGCTGGGCAAAAAGCCAGTGCAGCAGATTCGGCTCTGAGTAGGCCATCGTCCACGAATCATGCGCGACGCCGGGGAACTCGGTGAGCGCTGCCGTGCCCCCGGCGGCGCGCAGTCCTGCGACCATGTCCTGGGAGCGCACGGGCAGCACCACGTTGTCGGCCAGGCCGTGAAACGCCCACACGGGGACGGGCGTCGCCGCGGCGGCCTTCTCCTTGTCGCCGCCGCCACAGACGGGGATCGCTGCGGCAAATTTCTGCGGATGGCGTGTGATGAGATCCCACGTGGCGTAGCCGCCCATGGAGAGGCCGGTGACGTAGATGCGATCGGGATCAATGGGGAATTCCTTTTCGATCGCGGCCACCGCAGCGAGCATGAGCGTCTGCGTCGCGCCGGGATCCGCCGGCGCGGTGCCGGTCGCGCCGCCCCACTCCATGTCCACCCATTTCTTGTCCTTCGGGCATTGCGGGGCGAAGACAAAGCACGGGAATTGTTCCCGCGAGTCCGCTCTGGCAAAGGCCCCGACGCCATGCTTGAGCTGAGCTTTGTTATCGCTGCCACGTTCGCCGGCGCCGTGCAGGAAAATCACGAGCGGATATTTTTTGCCGGGCTCGATGTTGGCCGGCTGGAGCAGGCGGTAAGGCAGCTTCGCGCCGTCGGTGCCGGAAAATTCGCGCGCCTCAAAGTCATCGCCACGGACTGCGGGGAGAAAACAGAACAGGCTGAGGAGGAGGAGCCGGAGTTTCATGCTTGAAGTGTGGGACGCGTTTCCGCGGGCACGCAAGCCCGGGATTCGGAGCGCCGATGACAGCTCTGCCACCCCAGAGCGATCGCATCAAAATGACGCGTCGCGCTGAAAGGGAAAACCTCGGTGCACGGGGAGAGGCGCCTGCGGCGGGCTCAAACGTTCAACGCTCAACGCTCGATTTCACGCGACACCTCGCGTACGGAGGGCCTGACCGTCAGCGGAAATCGCGGGGGACTTTTGCCGCGCTACTCGTTCACTTTTGCCTGCCCGGCCGTCTGCTGGCGGATGTCATCGAGGATCGCGTCGAGTGCGGTCGGCTCGTATTTCGCGTCATCAAGGATGAAGCGGCCCTTGGCGCCGTCGAGCGAGTAGGCCACGGTCGCGAGGCCCTTGGATTTCCACTTTCGCAGATCCATGTCCGTGATGCTCGAGTAGGGCACGCGCCTGCCGGAGGGCGTGATGACGGCATCGGCTTCCGAGCGGATGAATGATTTCTTCGCGCGCAGCCAGAAGACGAGGCTGAAGACGCTGATCGATCCCGTGAGCGCGGCGATGGCGAGTTGCAGGTTGGTCTCACCGCGGGTGTAGCGCTTGTGCGGTGCCTCGGTCGTCCAGCCATTTTTCGCGCAGAGCTTCGGCCACTCGTCGGACTTGTCCTTGAGCCGCTCGTGCGCGTCGAAGCGTTCGTTGCTCCGCGGCCAGCCGATGAGGCCGTCCCAGAGGAACCACACGGCGAACCCGAACAGAAAGACCGGGATGAGGCCCTTCTGCTGGATCCAAGTTCTCATGACGCGGGCTTCGGCAGGCATTGGGCGAAAAATGTCCCGCTCACGCGGGGATGGGAAGCGGGAAATGGGCGAGAGCGAACTTCGGACGCGCGCCCCGAGTGCGGGGTCAGCGGTGAAATGACGGGGCGATTTTCGCGGTCACCGGCGGTGACTGATGACTGGTGAACAGTGACTGGTCTTCCGCATTTCACGACGCACTCATGGCTGGATACCCGTCACTTCTCACCAGTCACCAGTCACATCGCGCGGATGTTTGGTGCCCCGTCATTTCACGACCGACGCGGCACTCGCTCACTACTTCGCGCCTTCGCCGGGCGCGGGTTTCACGGCGACGGTCTCGAATTCCTGCTTCAGCCGTACGCGCATCTCGCCGAGGAACTGGCGGCGCTTTTCGTCGGAATCCTTGCGCAACTTTTCCTCGATCGTGCGGCGCTCCTCGAAATAGCGGCGGAAAAAATGCTTCCGTCTTTCCTCGTCGAGCTGGAGCCCGCTGTCGCTCATCGCGCGGTCAATTTCCTCGCGGGCGAGCTTGCGGCGCTCCTCGTCCATGCCGAAGAGCATCTGGCGTTTTTCCGCCGGGAGATTCAGCACGGCCCACACGGTCTTCCAGATATCGGCGCGCTGTTCGGGGGAGAGCTTCTGGAGGTCGCGCATGGCGCGGTCGCGCATCGCATCGGCCTCGGGGGTGCCGTGGTGAAAAAATCGCTTCGGCCCTTCCGTCGGGCCAGATGGCTTCGGCCCCGCCGGCCGCTCGCCGGGCGGGCGATCAGGCGACGATGGCGGCTGCGCGAACGCGGTGACACCGGCGAGGCCGGCGGCGGTCAGTAGAGTGAGGAGGGATCGCCGGCGAGCCATATCGAGTTGTCTTCCGACGCGAGCAGCGCGCCGAGCGAGGGCATCGTCTCCGGCGTCGCGGCGGCTGCGAGGGCGATGCCCTCCAGCGGGTCGGCGACTGGCGGAGTGGTGTCGGCGGGACGCAGCACGAGGATTGCGAGGACTGCGGCGCACGCCCCGGCGGCGACTGGCACGATCCACTTTGCACGGAGCCACGCGAGAAAGCCGGGCTTCGGTTCCGCCTCGGCACGGACGGTGCGCAGCACATTGGCCGCAAAGAAGGCAGACGGCTTTGGCTGCCGGGCTTTGCCGAGCAGATCCCAGAGTTCGTCTTGTTCTTCGTGGTTCATTGCGGAAGTGGAAACAGGAAAGGTGGCGGAAAGTTGCGGAGTTTTTCTGCGGACTGCGAGAACAGAAACGTGCCGGTGGAATGCGGTGTTGCGCCGTGCGCTGTTTTTCGGCTTCAACAGCGGGAGCCTTTCCACCTTTCAAAAAAATGAGCCACCCCACGAAAGCCATCATCCTCGCCGGCGGCGCGGGCACGCGACTGCACCCGCTCTCGCGCATCGCGTGCAAGCAACTGCTGCCGGTGTACGACAAGCCGATGATCTATTACCCACTCGCGACGCTCATGCTCGGCGGGCTGCGCGAGGTGCTCTTCATTTCCACGCCGAAGGATCTGCCGATGTTCCGCGATCTGCTCGGCGACGGGCGGCGGCTCGGGATGCGCTTCGAGTATATCGAGCAGCCGAAGCCCGCAGGGCTCGCGCAGGCGTACGTGCTCGGCGCGGATTTCGTGGGAAAAGATCCGTCGTGCCTGATTCTCGGTGACAACATTTTTTACGGGAAGCTGGACTTCTTCCGCGCGGCGCTCGCGCAGGTCGGATCGGGCGGCGGCGCGTGCGTCTTCGGCTATCAGGTGAAGGATCCGGAGCGCTACGGAGTGGTCGAGTTCGGCGCGGATGGGCGCGCGATCAGCATTGAGGAAAAGCCGCCGAAGCCGAAGAGCCACTTCGCTGTGCCGGGGCTGTATGTCTATGACAGCGACGTGGTGGACATTGCTAAAAACCTGAAGCCCGGCGCGCGCGGCGAACTCGAAATCACCGACGTGAACCGCGAGTATCTCCGCCGCGGGACGCTGCACGTGAAGGTGCTCGGTCGCGGCATGGCGTGGCTGGACACGGGCACGCAGCAGAGCCTGCTGGACGCGAGCAATTACATCGCCGCGATCGAAAACCGGCAGGGGCTGAAGATCGCGTGCCTTGAGGAGATCGCATACCATCAGGGCTTCATCGATCGCGCCGGTCTGGAGGCGTGCATCGCGGATTCGCCGAAAAGCCCCTACCGCGAATACCTCGAAATGGTGCTGAAAGAGGGATGAGCGCAGTGGAGCCAGCCGCCGACTGGGGACGCATGAGAATCCGGTCCGTCACGTGGCGCGAAGCCCGCTTTGGAAACCTATTTTCCCCGGAATGATCCAACCCAGCCAATGTGCATCCGTGAGAGCGAGCCTCACCGGATGCCGGCTTCTGCCCGCACTGCTGGCCGCCATTTTTCTCGCAGCTCCCGGCATCGTGCGCGCCGCGGAGACGGACGCTTTTTCCCCAAAGGTGGACGGTGATTTTCTCCAGCGCGTGTGGGAGACGGCGGATGGCCTCATGCCGACCTATGTGCCGGCGATCGCACAGACCACGGACGGCTACGTGTGGCTGGCGGTGCATGACAATGTGATCCGCTTCGACGGCGTGCGCGCGAAGGCATTTTCCGGGCGCACGGTGCCAGGCGTGCTGCCGGTGCCGGTGCGCGGTGTCTTCGCGCACGGCGACCGCGCTGGCGGGCTGTGGATCGGCAACGACGAGGGCCGGCTTTTCTCGATGAGCAATTCGGTCTGGCGCGAGGCCGGCGAAGCGGAGGGCTGGAAGCCGATGCGCGTGGCCCGCTGCTCGGAGTCGCCCGACGGCAGAATCCTCTTCCTCGGGAAGGAAAGGCTCGTCGTCCTGAGCGACGGGAAATTCTCCGAGGTCGCGCCGCCTCCGCAGCGGGCGTCGGCGGTGAATCCGACGTTGCACGGCGTCTTCGACCAGGCCGGCGCGCTGATCGCCGCGACATCCGCCGGCATCTGGCACCTTGATGCGGGAAAATGGACGCAGCTTTTCACCATCGAAGCCCCCGGCTGGAGTCCCAGCGGCATGGCACGCGCCCACGACGGCGGCGTGTGGGTCGCCACGCCGAACGAGATCCGCCATTTCGATCCGGCAGGCGTCGTCACCCGCACGATCCGGCGACCCGACGACTTCCACAACGGCGGGCTCGAACTGCTCGAGGATTCACGCGGGAATCTGTGGGCGGGTGGCTTCCGCTTGGGGCTGTGCATCTGGATGGCCGATGGTCGCCTGCTCCGGCCTGAGCATGGCCGCGAGGAACTGCGACCGCAGGTCAACTGCATCCTCGAGGACCGCGAGCACAACGTGCTCATCGGGACCGCAGGCGCGGGACTCACGCGTTTCACACCGCAGGATTTCGTGACGCCGCTCGGCATGCGCGGCAGCATCGCAGGCTCGCAGATCAACTGTGTCGCCGAGGCCGCGCCGGGCCGCATGCTCGCAGGCACCGAGGGCAACGGCCTCTTCGCCATCGAGGGCGGCGAGGCGAAAAAGCGCATCGTCTCCGCGGACGGCATCCTCTCCCTCCGCGAACGCGTGACCTCGCTGCTGAACGTCGGCGATGGCACCGTGCTCGCGGCAGTCGCCGGGAAGGGACTCTACCGCGTGACGGGCGACGAGGCGGTCGCGATCGAGGCACCGCCGGAGACGAAGAATCTCGTGCGCGCGATGTTCCGCGACTCGAAGGGCAGAGTCTGGATCGGATGTGAAAAGGGAATCTTCACCTTGGCCGACGGAAAATTTTCTCCCGTCGCCGCCAAGGACGCGCCGGAGCGCGTGTGGAGCATCGCCGAGGACGCCACGGGAGAGATGTGGTTCTCCACGCGCGCGGGGCTCATGCGTCTCCGCGCATCGGGCGCGATGGAAAAGGTCACCATCGCCGGCGTGAACGTCTCCGCGAATGTGCTCGGCATCTCGCGCGCATCCGGCGGCGGCGTGTGGGTCGGCATGGAAAATGCCGGCCTCGTCCGCCTGCGCGACGGCCTCCCGCCCCTCATCCTCGGGCGCGAGCAGGGCATGCCGATCCTTTCCATCGCCGCGATGCTGGAGGATGCCGGCATGCTCTGGCTCGCGGGGGAAAAGGGACTCGTGCGGCTGGAGCTTTCGTCCGTCGAGGAGTTCGCCTCGCCGAAGAAGGGGCGGCTGGTCCTCCGACTGTTCAACCGCGGCGACGGCCTCGCGTCGGACATCTTCCGCCGAAGCTACCAGCCGGTCGCGGCGCGTGCCGCCGACGGGCGGCTGTGGTTTGCCACACACAAGGGCGTCGCCTCGATCGACCCGCACCGCTTCACCACGCCGGAAAGGGAAGTGCCCGCACTCATCGAGGAAATCCGCGCCGAGCGCGAGCTCATCACCGTCACGCCGCAGAACCGCGGGAACATCCAAATCCCCGCGGGCACGAAGCACATGACCATCCGCTGCTCGATGCCGACGCTCAGCAAGCCGGAGTTCTCCGAACTCGAGTACCACCTCGGGGGAAAGGACGACCGCTGGTATTCCTCCGGCACGGAACGCGTCATCCGCTTCTACGATCTGGATCCCGGCACTTACCGCTTCCGCATCCGCGGCATCGGCTCCGATGGACGCCCTGTGGAACCGTTTGACGCCGTGACGATGATCGTCCGGCCACTCTACTGGCAGACGAAGTGGTTCCGCACGCTCCTCATCGCCGCCGGCGTGATCGTCGTCGCCGCCATCGTGCGCCTCGGCTTCCGGAGACGGCTTGCGGAGCGGGATCTCCAGCTCGCGCAGCAGGAGGAACGCGCGCGCCTCGAGACCGAGCTCCAGCAGACGAAGCGCGCCGAAGTCATCGGCCGCCTCGCCGGGGGAATCGCGCACGACTTCAACAACATCCTCACCGCCATTGTCGGCAACGCCGAACTCGCCCGCCTCGAATTCGGCCAGAACAAGGACCTCGCCGACATGCTCGACTCGATCCTCTCCGCCGGCGATCGGGCGCGCGAACTCATCGTGCAGATCCTCTCCTACAGCCGCCAGCGGCGCACCGAGCCTGTGCCGCTCGACATCGCGCCCGCGCTGCACGAGTCGTTGAAATTGCTCCGCTCCGGCTCTCCGGCCACGGTCGAGATCGTCACGGACATTCCGGATTCGCTGCCGCTCGTGCTCGCCGACTCGACTGAAGTGCAGCGCATCCTCATGAACCTCGGCACGAATGCCGTGCAGGCCATGGGCCCCGCCGGCGGACGCGTGACGATCTCCGCCCGCGAAGTCTTCGGCGGCGACGAGACCCGCCCGGAAATCCCGCGTGGTCGCGCCATCTGCCTCCGCGTCGAGGACAACGGCGCCGGCATGGACGACCAGACGCTCGCTCGCATCTTCGATCCGTTCTTCACCACGAAGGAACTCGGCAAAGGCTCCGGCCTCGGCCTCTCGGTCGTGAAGGGTATCGTCGAGTCGCTCCACGGCGTCATCGTCGTGGAAAGCAAGCCGGATTCCGGCACCACCTTCCGCGTCTTTTTCCCCATCGTGAGCGGCTCATCCGTGCGGCGAATCCTGACCCCG
The DNA here is from genome assembly GCA_025355595.1 of Spartobacteria bacterium. GTDB lineage: Bacteria > Verrucomicrobiota > Verrucomicrobiia > Chthoniobacterales > Chthoniobacteraceae > SXWH01. Next base: position 1,487 of record JANXZI010000684.1, on the reverse strand, counting down.
GCCGCGCCGCCCGTGATGAGCGATCGCGCCGAGCGGATCTTCCTCGTGGACGACGAGCCGCAAGTCCTCAGCGTGGGCCGGCGGGCGCTCGAAAGCCTCGGCTACGAGGTCACCGCGCAAGGCTCCCCGACGGCCGCGCTCACCGCATTTCTCGCCGAGCCGCGGCGCTGGGATTTGGTCATCACCGACTTCGCGATGCCCGGCCTGAACGGTGTGGAACTCGCCCGCCAAATCCGCACGCGCCGGCGTGACATCCCGATCATCCTCTGCACCGGCTTCGGCGGCGCGGTGGATGCCACCGCGGCAAAATCCATCGGCGTCGTGCAAGTGATCAACAAGCCCTTCAGCCGCCAGGAACTCTCCGAGGCCGTCGCCAAGGCGCTCGGAAAACCCGCCGCCGCGAAAAAAGCGTGAGCCCGACTCGCGGGGACTCAACGAAACCGGATGATCTGCCGCGCGACTTCGCCGCGTTCGAGGAGATCAAAGGCCGCGTTCACTTCATCCAGCGCGATCACGGATGAGCGCAGCAGATCCACCGGCAGCAGCCCGGCGCGATACATCGCGATGAAGCGCGGGATGTCGCGCTGCGGGACGCACGAGCCCATGTAGCTGCCCATGAGCGTGCGCTCCTCGGCGGTGATCGTGAGCGCCGGAATCGTGAGCATCCGCTCGGGGTGCGTGAGGCCGATGCACACCGTGCGCCCGCCCCGGCGCGTGGCGGCGAATGCCTGCGCAATCACATCTTCATGCCCGACCGCCTCGAACGCCGTCTCCACTCCGCCATGTGTGATGTCGCGGATGGCCGCGACCGCATCGGTGGTCGCAGCATTGATCGCGTGGGTCGCGCCGCACTGCTTCGCGAGATCGAGTTTTGATTCGAGACGATCCACCGCGATGATGGGATGCGCGCCCACGGCCTTCGCCCCCATGATCGCGCTCAGGCCCACGCCGCCCGCGCCGAAGACCGCGACCGAAGTGCCCGCGGCGACGCGCGCCGTGTTCACCACAGCACCCACGCCCGTCATTACCGCACAGCCGAAAAGCACTGCGGTCTCCATCGGAATGTCCGCGTCAATTTTCACCACTGACTCCCGCGCGACGACGCTGAACTGCGAATAGCCCGCCACGCCGGAGTGGTGGTTCACGCGTTCCGCGCCGGGCTTTTGAAATCGCACCGTGCCGCGCAGCAGCTTGCCCGCGCGATTGGCCGCAACGCCCGGTTCGCAAAGCGCGGCACGGCCCGCCACGCACATCGGACAGTGCCCGCACGAGGGGAGAAAAGAGAACACCACCGGATCATCCGCGCGCAAATCCGTGACGCCTTCGCCGACCTCGCGCACATGCCCGCACGCCTCGTGCCCGAGCACGAGCGGCAGCGGCCAGAGGCGCGTGCCATTGATCACGGACAGATCCGAATGACACAGCCCCGCCGCGGCCATCTGCACGAGCACCTCGCCCGGCCCCGGCGGATCGAGATCGAGTTCCTC
>JANXZI010000642.1 GCA_025355595.1 Spartobacteria bacterium | reverse complement strand
CCGAGGCGTAGATGTCGTCCGTGAGATACTGCCGCGTCTGGAGGGAGACGCGGTAGCGCCCGGACGGGATCGGTTCGCGGGTGAGGGCGGTCTTGTTGATGTCCGCGCCGGAGTCGTGCAGGCCGTAAGCGGTGAAGCGGCCCCAGTTTTTCCCGCCGTCCTCCTTCGAGGCCCACTTGGTGCCGAGGCCGATGGCGAAACCGCGGTTTGCGAGGTAGTCCATCCGCAGCGTCGCGCCGAGTTTTTCGGTGAGCGGGAAGGTGTAGTTCGTCAGCAAGTATCCGCCCCACACTGAGCGGTAGCCGGGCGTGATGCTGAAGGCGTTTTCCCGATTCAGCGACTGGTAGAGGAAGGGCAGGCGCATGATGGGCGTCTCGCCGATGTAGAGATCCACATCGTAGAGGATGACGCGGTCATTTGGATACATGCGGACGCGGCGTGCGCGCAGCGACCAGTCGGGCTGGAGCGAATCGCTCGTGGTGAAGACGCCACCTTTCACGAGGTAGCCGTTGCCGTCGGTGTTGTTCTGGAAGGAATTTGCCGAGAAGAGGTAGGGGAAAGTGTCGCCATTCACCGAGGCGCTCATGATGTCCTTGGTCTCCAGATTGTACACCGCGCGCTCGGCGGTGACGAGCTGGCCGTCGCGGTAAATGCGGACATTTCCGCTCGCGATCACGTCGCGCGTGGCCGGGTCGTATTGTGCCTCGTCGGCGAAGATCGTCGTCGCACCGTACGAGAGCTGCACATTGCCCGAGGCTGTCGAGATGGTGCCCGAGACATCGAGCTTATCCGCGGAAATATCGATCGGGATATCGCTGAATCTCGCAGACGCATCCGAGCCGCCGACCGGTGCCTGCGGAGCCCCGTGGGCGCCGATGCACAGCGCGGCGAGGACGAGGGCGATGCTGCGGAGATTCATGGCGAAAACGGCGAACCTATCGGTTCCGGCGCGCGGGTAGCAAGCACGCGATCAGGGCGGAAATGGCCTCTTTTGGAGTTAAAAGTTCGATGTTCGACGTTGGAAGTTAAGCCTGCCGCAGGCACGCCACATTAGCGGCGAAGCGTGCTGCCTCCGATGAGTCCGCTGCGCGATGCTTCAACTTTTCAACGTCTAAATTCTAACGCTAAACGCCTAAATCAAGGACGCCGCCCTCCGCACTCGACACGCGTTCGCCTGCCCGCCACTTTCCGCCGCTTCCGATGCCCATGACAGACCGCAAGCTCACTTTCCTCCGCCGCTTTGCGAGCACGGCCGTGCTGTGGACGGTCGCGCTGTGGACGATCTTCACCGGCTCTGAGCCGGGTTTCGTGCTGCTGATTTCCGGGCTCGGGCTCGTCGGCCTGTGGGAATATTACACGATGCTCGATGCGAAGAAGCAGCCGAACTTCAAAATGTTCGGCATGTTGTGCGGTGCGCTCCTGCTCGGCGGGAGCTTCTTCTTTCTCGGCTCGCGCGGCGCGACGCCGGACTCGATCTACGATTTTGAAATCGGCACGCTGCTGCTGTTTCTCCTCGTGGTTTTCGCGCGGCAGATGTTCGTCCGCGTCGAGGAACTCGTGCCGCTGGAGACGATGGCGTTCACGCTGTTCGGACTTTTTTACGTGCCGTGGCCGTTCAGCTTTGTTGCAAAGATCGTGTACCTCACGCCGCGCATCGAGGGGCATGTCACGGGGCACTGGTACGTGCTCTTCCTCGTGCTGGTGACGAAATTCAGCGACATGGGCGCGTATCTGACGGGCTCGCTCATCGGGAAGCACCCGCTCGTGCCGCACATCTCGCCGAAGAAAACGTGGGAGGGATTTTTCGGCGCGCTCGCCTTCAGCGTCGGAGGCGGCTGCGGGCTGCTCGCGCTCCTGCCGGACAAACTCCACTACTTGCGACAGGCCGACGCGGTCGTCCTCGGGCTGGTCCTCGGCTTTGCGGCCATCGTCGGCGATCTCGCGGAGTCGCTGCTGAAACGGAGCTGCGGCGCGAAAGACAGCGGCAAGTTCCTGCCCGGCATCGGCGGCGCGCTCGACCTCATTGACAGCATCCTCTTCACTGCGCCGATGATGTTCTTCTATCTCCGATTTGCGATCCGATGAGAAAGCGCCGTGTGGTCATCCTCGGCTCCACCGGGAGCATCGGCGAGAGCGCGCTGAAAGTCGCGCGCGACATCCCGGATCGCATGGAAGTCGTCGGCCTCGCCGCGGGGAAAAATGTCGCGCGCCTGATGGAGCAGGCGCGGGAATTTTCGCCGCGAGCCATCGCGATTGGCGACGAGACGGCGGCCGCCGAATTCAAAATTCAAAATTCAAAATTCAAAATTCCGACTCACGTCGGCGACGATGGGCTGTGCGAACTCGCGACCCTGCCCGAGGCGGACATGGTGCTGATTTCCATCGTGGGCACGGCGGGTCTGCGGCCTGCGCTTGCGGCGATCGAGGCCGGCAAGGACATCGCCGTCGCGAGCAAGGAAATCCTCGTGATGGCCGGCGAAGCGGTGATGGCCGCCGCGCGAAAAAAAGGCGTGCAGGTGCTGCCCGTGGACAGCGAGCACAACGCGATTTTCCAGTGCATCGAGGGCCGCAGTCCGGAGCAGGTGCGGCGCATCATTCTGACCGCGAGCGGCGGGCCGTTCCGCACTTTGCCAGCGGCAGATTTGGAACGCGTGACAAAGGCGCAGGCGCTCAAGCACCCGACGTGGGTCATGGGCGCGAAGATCACGATTGATTCCGCGACGCTCTTCAACAAGGGCCTCGAAATGATCGAGGCGCGCTGGCTTTTCGACGTGGAGATGGCGCGCGTGGATGTGATCGTGCATCCGCAGAGCATCATCCACTCGATGGTGGAATTTGTGGACAACTCCGTGCTCGCGCAGCTCAGCGCGACGGACATGTGCTTCCCGATTCAGTTTGCCGTGACATGGCCCGAGCGCGTTCCAAACCGCCTGCCGCCGCTCGATTTCACGAAGCTCGCGAAGCTCGAATTCGAAGCGCCGCGCACGAAAGATTTCCCCGCGCTCGATCTCGCGCGCTGGGCCGGCACGGATGGCGGCACGCTGCCCTCTGTGATGAACGCCGCAAACGAAATCGCGGTCGCTGCATTTCTCGAAGACCGCTGCAGTTTCCCCGCGATCTGGCGCACCGTCGAGGCCGTGATGCGCGCGCACCGCAACATCCCCCACGCCTCGCTCGCCGAAATCCTCGCCGCCGACGCATGGGCGCGTGCGATCGCGGCGGAAAAAGCGTGGCATTTGCGAAATAAAAATTGACGCGGCGCGAAGGTTGCCATACCGAGTATGGCATGAAGATGACCATGCACATTGATGAGAAGCTCCTCGACGAGGTGATGGACACATTTGGCTGCGTGACGAAGACCGACGCGGTGGACTTCGCCCTGCGCGAATTGGTTCGGAAGAGGAAGCTGCGCGAATTCGGAAGGACCGGTCTCGGCCTCACGCCAGACGAACTCGCGAACGCCGTCCTGCCGGATTACGATCCGCTCGCACTGAGGGCCGCCGAACCGCCGCCGCCTGTCCGCTATGGAAAGCCTCGTCCTGGTCGATAGCTGCGTCTTCATCACCTTGCTGAAGACGCGGCGCGATCCGGGCGAGGAACTCATGGGCCGGCTGGATCTCACCGACCTCGTCACCTGCGGGATGGTGCGTCTCGAAGTGATCCGCGGCCTCGCCACAGCGCGCGCCTGTCAGCGGATGAATGCATTTTTCGACGTGATGCGAAACGTGACCACCGACCACAAGCTCTGGGAGGATGCCTGCGAACTCGGCTGGCACGTCACGCGCAAAGGCAACAACATGCCCGCGCAGGATCTCATCATCGCCGCGTGTGCGCTGCGCGTCGGCGCGGCTGTGCTCACATTCGACCGCCACTTCGACACGATCCCCGGCCTCACCGTCGTGCATTCGCTTGATGAATTGCGCGACATGAGTTGACCGGAGGTTCGTGTTGATGAACGCCGCGCGCCGCATACTGTCCCAACCCTTCACATGGAAAAATTCTTCGCCGTCCTGAAAATCATCGGCATCCTCATCGAG
>JANXZI010000622.1 GCA_025355595.1 Spartobacteria bacterium | reverse complement strand
GAGGAAGAAAGCGGTGTCGACGAAAACCGCCTTCATGCCTGATTCGGAACGCCGTAGAGATAATGATCGTGGTTCACGGACAAATCCGGCGGCAAGTCATCCGCCGTGCCCGCGATTTCCAGCAGCGCCTTGCCCCATTTTTGCATCCGGCCTGTCTCGCTCTTTCGCTGACGTTTTCTCATATAGCGCACTCTTTGTGGAGGACTCGCACGATTCACTATGGCTTCTGACTTTCTATGAACGCCTCCATTTCAAGGTCAGCCTGCACTCAACCGTGAAGTAGGCTAATGGAACGGGGGAGTGGAACGAGGGGAAATAGGGGGCAGCCATCGTATCTTGACTGATTATTCCTCACGGAACAACCGTCAAGCTGGCGGAGTTTCTGCTCGAGGGGAAGAAGCCGTAGGAACACGGAAGCGCCCGGATCAGTTTTGAAACAGATCCAGTTGCCTCACCGTGCGACGCTGGAGGACTTCATTTCACCGATCATCTTCCCGCCGGAGCGACGTTTGTCGGCGGTCGTCACGATGAGCATCGGATCGGGGCCTACTTTGAACGCTGTGCCGCGGTATCGGGAGGGGTCGAAAAATGGGAGTTTCTCCGCCGTGAAAATTTTGCCGGTCTTGCAATTCACAAAGACAGGCGGCCACGACTCGATCTCGCCCTCGCCGACCCGCATGCGGAAGGGATTCGCCACCGTCAGCGTGTGTGGCTGCCATCCGGGGATCTCCAGCCGGACGGTGTGCGGCCCGGGCTTCGGGAGATTCGCGATGACTGGAATGCTTCCGCGCGCGCGGCCGTCCACGAAAAGCCGTGAGCCTTTTTCCACAGGCCGCGCGCGTTCCCGGTGGTTCCGGGGAATCGGAACAACCCCGCCGAGGTAGTTCATGTCGCTGGCGTCCAAATTGTCATTAACCGGATTGCCCCCCATCCCCCTTCCCAAAACGACGAGAGTCTGCACGCCAAGCTCACCAACTGCCACCCCGCCTCTGCGCGAGAGCAGCGGTTCACTCGTGCAGCCGCCGAAAAAGGTGGGAAGTGCAATTGCTGCAAGAATGGTGAGCGCACAGGGGGATCGCTGGTTCATGCACGAGCGAGTTACCAAGCGCGGCGGCAAAAGTGGAAATCAAAAATGCACGCGCCAGTTTAGAGCGTCACTTTCAACCCGGCCGCCTTCGCGAGGTTCTTCTGCCGGGTATCGAAGGTGAGAAAGGTTTTCGCATCGCATTCGAGGGCCAGCGCGACATGGAGCCGAGGTCAACGGGGGATCTTTCCACGCGGTGACTGATCGAATTGCCGCACATGAAATGAAACCGGTCCGGAAAACCGGTTGCCATTCGCGGATCACCCCCTAGAGTCCCGGCCCCTTTCTCCTGATGACCAACCGACCGCCAACCGAGCTGAAAATCTTCAGCGGCTCCGCGCACAACCAGCTCGCGCAGCGGATCGCGGCCTATTGCAAGATACCGCTCGGCAACGCGACGGTCGCTTCCTTCCCCGACGGCGAGACGATGGTGAAGATCAACGAGAACATCCGCGGACGCGACGTGTTCATCGTGCAGCCGACCTGCCCGCCGACGAATCAGAACCTGATGGAACTGCTCATCATGGTGGACGCCGCGCGGCGCGCGAGCGCATCGCGCATCACGGCGGTCATCCCATTTTTCGGCTATGCCCGGCAGGATCGAAAGGATCAGCCGCGCGTGCCCATCACCGCGAAGCTCGTCGCGAATCTCCTCACCGCAGCCGGCGTGAACCGCGTGCTCACCGTGGATCTCCACGCGCAGCAGGTCGCGGGATTTTTCGACATCCCGGTGGATCACCTTTTCGCCGCGCCGGTCATCCTCCAATATCTCAAGTCGAAAAACCTGAATGACCCCGTGGTCGTCTCGCCGGATGTCGGCGGCTTGAAAATGGCGAACGCCTACGCGCAGGCACTCGACACGAGCCTCGCCATCGTGGCGAAGCGCCGCAAGAGCCCGACGGAAGTCTCCGCCACCACCCTCATCGGCGAGGTCGAGGGGCGCTCGGTGATCCTCGTGGACGATCTCACCGAGACCGCGGGCACACTCACGGCGGCGGCGAGACTGCTGAAGGAGCATGGCGCGAAGGAAATCATGGCGTGCGTGAGCCACGCGGTGCTCAGCGACCTCGGCCTCCAGCGGCTGAAGGAATCCGAAATCACCGAACTCGTCTGCACGAACAGCGTGCCGGTGCGCGAGTGCGACGGCATCAAAATCACTTCGCTCTGCATCGCGTCGCTCCTCGGCGAAGGCATCGCCCGCATCTACGGCGACGAATCGGTCTCCTCACTTTTCCAAATCCCCAGCACGTAACCACAACACCAAACCAAACCACAGCAGTAGCTGCACACAGCAATGGCCAAAGCAATCCAACTCAAAGCGCAGCCCCGTCCGGGCGCTGGCACCGTCGAAGCAAAAAAGGCACGCCACGCGGGCCTCGTCCCAGCCGTCATCTACGGACGCCACCTCGACAAACCGCAGAACCTCCAACTCGACGCACGCGAACTCAAGGCGGCGCTCGGGAAGACCAGCGGTGAGCACGTTCTCGTGGATCTCGAAATCTCCGGCGGCGAAAAGACCCTCGCACTCATCCAGGACGTGCAGCATCACGCGCTCAAGCGCCACATCATGCATGTGGATTTCCACGCGCTGCGCGCCGATGAAAAGATGCACACCGCGATCCCTGTCGTCTGCTTCGGCGAGGCGGCTGGCGTGAAGAACAACGGCGGCATCCTCGAGCAGCTCCTGCGCTCCATCGAGGTCGAGTGCTTGCCCAAGGATCTTCCCGAATCCATCATCATTGATGTCACCCTTCTCGAAATCGGC
>JANXZI010000585.1 GCA_025355595.1 Spartobacteria bacterium | reverse complement strand
GCGATGGAACGCACGACCCAGTTTACGAGGCAGACAAAGACGACGACCGCGAGAAACTTCATGCCGAGGATGATCGGGCTGCGGCTGTTCGTACGATTGCAGCGCGGGCAGACGAGCGTGCGCCTCGCGAACATTTCCGTGCACTGGCCGCACTGGATGAAATTTTTCCGCGCGTCATGCACGTCCGCGTATTTCGCCAGCGTGTGAGAAGATCCTCGGCGTGCTGATCTATGGGGAACTGCGTCCATTGTTCGGCGTCGGAGATAGGCGATGAGCGGCAACGTGCCACTGAATTTTCTGTTACCAGCGCGTTCCTGCGCACACCTCACCGGAAGCTCACGCCCTCCCGAATCCCGCCGAATGGCCGGGAATGTTTTGGGAATTGAAGCGGACAGGCCTCACTGCTTCGTCTCGAGCCAGCCCCGGCGCTGGTAGATTTTCCAGCCGGCATATTCGTGAAACCAGATACTGAAGCGCTCGAACCCGTACCACGATGGGATGCCGATGCGGAACGACGGCGGCTTGGCGTTGCCCAAGGCGATGAAGTTGCACGGCGCGGGCTCCACCTCGAAGCCCGCGGCACGATAGACGGCCACCGCACGGCGCATGTGACTCGCGGAGGTCACGAGCAGGATTTTTTTCCAGCCGCGATCCTTCGCGAGCGGCACGAGGCGCAGCGCCTCATCGTGAGTGTCCGAGGCCGCGCCGAGGCTGACGATCGCCCACGACATCGGCGGCTTCCAGTCGCCGATGCGGGTGCGGATGAGATCGCTCTCGACCTTGTCCACATCATCCACGCGCGACATGCCACCGCCGACGACCAGTGCCGGGGCGCGGCCCCAGCGCATCAGCTCCAGTCCGGTGAGGATGCGATCTCCGGCGTAGGTCAGGCGCACGCCGTCCACATCGTGCCGCGAGGCCTCGGCGCCGCCGCCGAGCACCACGACGGCATCGCACACGGGGACATCGATCAGCTTCCGCTCGGTCCACGGCCGCTCGAGCCGCAGCAGCAGCCACGACGAAAAATCCGTGCCTCCGATGATCGTGATGAGCAGCGTGAGCAGCGCGCACCCGATGCACGGGATCATCTGCCGTCGGCGGCGCAGCAGCAGCGTGAGAAAAATCAGCCCCAGCCAGAGCAGGCCGACCGGCTCGACGAGCCGCAGTGCGGTGCGAAGGAAAAAATCGAGCACAGTTAAGAGGTGAGAGTTGAGTGTTGAGTCGCAGCGGCTCCGCGCGCACGCGCCTCTTCCCCTCTCAACTCTCAACTTTCAACTCTCAACTTCCCGCGTCATTCCCGTTTCATCCAGCCCATCTGGATGAGCACATCCATGAATTCCGAGCGCTTCTGCTCGGGCCACACATAGGCCGCGCTGCGGATCCACTCGTCCCATTTTGCCGTATCGCCCTTCTGCCGCGCCCACGCCGCGTGCCCGTACTGGTAGGCCGGCGTCTGCGAGGGGAACGGGATTTTTTCCAGCCATTCCTTCGCGTGCTCGAAGTCGTCCTCGAGAAGGAACGTCAGGAAAATGCGGTAGATCACCAGTTCCGACGAGGAGTCTCCGGGCCGCACGGCAGCGAGAAGTTTCTGCCAGACGCCGCGCGCCTCCGCATACTTCCCTTCGAGAAACGGGATCTCGCAGAGGTTGAATTTTGCCGGAAAAAATCCCGGGTCGAGCTTCAGCGCATCCGAGCAATATTTGAAGCCGCGATCGAAATCGCGCTGCTCAATCGCGATCGCGCCGCGCACGTTCAGCGACCACGCCGTCGGCGGCAGGATCTCGTCCGCACGGTCCACGTAGTCCTTCGCGCCCTTGAAATCGCGCACTTGGAAACGCCGCATCGCCTCGGAGAGCAGGAACTGGTAGCGGCCCGGCAGCGTGGAGAGCTTCACCGCGGGCCCGGCGGTGGAGAGGTCGGAGCGCGGCCCTGTCCCCTCGCTTCCGAAAGGCGGCTTTTCCGCCGGCGCGGGTTTTGCGTCCGGCTTCGGAGGGGTGCCATCCTGGGCGCTGGCGCACACCGTGAGTGCCGCGACCAGGAGTGTGGGAAGTGAGAATGGAATTCGCATGGCGGGGAGTATGGGGCGTCGGGGGAATTTCGCGAGCAACGAGACGCGTTCAATTTCCAACACGCCCTGTGGAAACCATCGCAGGGAAAGGGTCACGCCAAGACGCACAGGCGCAAAGTGCGATTGGCTGACGGATGTCCGGCCACGGCCGCCTTGCCATCAAACATCGCAAACACCCACTCTCTCGCAAATGGCCGAATCCGCCTCCCCCGCCCCGCGCTTTGCGAGCCTCGACGCACTGCGCGGCTTCGACATGTTCTGGATCATCGGCGGCGGCTCGCTGCACGGCGCAATGCAGACTTTCGGCGACTCGTGGTCCGCGAGACTTTTCACCGACCAGCTCGATCATGCGAAGTGGGACGGCTTCCATTTTTACGACCTCGTGTTCCCGATGTTCGTCTTCATCGCCGGCGTGTCACTCGCGCTCTCGCTGCCGCGTAAGGCCGCGCTGCACGGGCGCGCGGCGGCCGCGGGCAGCCTGGCCCTGCGTGCGGTGATCCTCTTTGCCGTCGGCGTGTTTTTTTCCGGCGGCCTGAACAAGGGCCTCGACGGCGTGCGCTGGCTCGGCGTGCTCCAGCGCATCGCGCTCGCGTCACTCGGCGCAGGGCTGCTCACGCTGTGGCTCGGTGCGCGCTCGCTCGCCGTGGCGTGCGGCACGCTGCTGGTCGGCTACTGGGCGCTGCTGGCCTTCGTGCCGATGCCGGGCGGAATGGCCGGCGATCTGCGCGAGGGGCACAATCTTGTGAACTGGTTCGACTCGCGATTCCTGCCGGGGAGAAAATACGACGGGAATCACGATCCAGAGGGCATCCTCAGCACCATCCCCGCGATTGCCAACTGCATCCTCGGCGTGCTCGCCGGAATCTTCCTGCGCAGCACGCGCGCGGAGGGCTCGCGGAAATCACTGCTCCTCGTGGGCGGCGGCACCGCGCTGCTTGCGGTTGGGCTGCTGTGGTCGGTGCAGTTTCCGATGATCAAGAAGCTGTGGACATCCTCCTTTGTCCTCTTCGCGTGCGGGTGCAGCGCGATCCTGCTCGGCGCATTCCATCAGCTTATCGAGGTGCGGAAGATGCGCGCATGGGCCGAGCCATTTATCTGGATCGGGCTGAACCCGATCACGATCTACCTCGCGGCGCAGATCATGAATTTCAACCTGCTCGCCGATCGCTTCGTCGGTCCGAAGCCGGGCCTGCTGCATGCCGTCGTCGCGACCGGGTTCGGCGTCCTGCTGGCGTGGTGGCTGCACCGAAGGAAAATTTACCTACGGGTGTGAGGGCAGGCCGCGTCTTCGTTTCGTGTTGAAGATCAGACGCGGATTCCGCGGTCGCCGCGCCTCACTTCTTCTCCACATCCACAATCGCGATCGTGATATTGTCCCGTCCGCCCGCCTCCATCGCGGCGGAAAAGAGCGCCTGCACGGCAGTCACGGGCTTCAGTTGCGGGATCATGTAGGACTCGATCGCCTTTACCGAGAGCATGTCCGTGAGGCCATCCGTGCAGAGGAGGAAACGCGCGCTGTTCCTCACCGCGAGCGGATAGAAGTGCGGCTCGATCCTATGCAGTTCCGCCGATCCACCGACGCTCTGCGTGAGTGCGTGCATGTATTTCGAGCGCACGCCTTCGCTCGCCTCCAGCAGCCCTTCGTGGATGAGCAGTTGCTCGACCGAGTCGTCGTCCGAGACCTGCGTGATCCGGCCGTTCTGCTGCCGGTAGAGCCGCGCATCGCCGACATTGAATCCGAACAAGCCATCCGGCCCGGAAACCAATCCGACCACCGCCGTGCCCGTGCCCTCAAACTCCGGCTTCTCGCGCCCGACTTCGTGCAGTCTGCGGTTCGTTTCCTGGAGCACATTTCCGATGGCGATGGGGCTGAAATCCGTCGCGGCTTCGAGAGCCGCGAGCACCTCGCGGCTCGCATAGGCGCCCGCGCGATGCCCACCGATGCCGTCCGCGAGCGCGATGACCCACGGCCATTTTTTCACTTCGGCGCGCATCGGGGCCGACGTACTCGCGCCGCCAAATGCGCCGTCGAAAAGACACGCGTCCTCATTAACTTTGCGGCTCTTGCCTGTGTGGCAGATCCACGCTCCGCTGGCCGTGAATCCGTTCATCGGCTGGCGCGAACCCTTCTGTCCGCGGAACCTTCCTGTGCTGTTGGTGACTGCGCGACGTGCATGCCTTACGGATAAAATGACGGGGAACCGGGGGCAGGTCAAGCAATCGAGTGTGACGGATCATCGCCGCGAGAGCCGGGCAAAGCGGTACGCACCGATGGAAAGGAAAATGAGATTCGGCAGCCACACGAGCAGTTCTGGGTGGTAGGCTGGACGGCCTTTCGCGAGGTCCGCGAGGAAGGAAAGGCTGAAATAGCACATCCCCAGCACGAGGCTCGCGGCAAAGCCGACAGAGGTCTCCTTCCGCTGCGCCGTCACCGCCAGCGGCACGGCCAGCAGCGCGAGCGCGATGGTCCCCAGTGCATTGCCGATGCGCTTGTTCAGTTCCACAAGCCGCTCGGGACGATCGCTGTCGAGCAGTTCACCGATCGGCAGTGCGCCGATGCCCTTGGTCTTGCGCCTCTTTTCGTAAAGCTCCTTCAGTGAAATCGCGATGCTCCCCTCCTGCACGGTGATGCCATTCCGGATGCGCGAAAGATCATCCGGGTGCTGCTCATCGCGCTGCTCAAAGAGTTCCTTGCGCAGCTTTAGCACGATCTGCCGCTCTACCGTCTTCGTGCCATCCGGCAGCGTCTTCGGCACATCCTGCAGGCCGATGTCGCCCTCTTCGGCGTACATCATCTGCTTCACCCGGCTCAACGCATCGAGTTCGTAGATGAAGAGGTTCGTCAGCTTCTTGCCCTCGGTCTTTCCCACGTAGATTTTCCGTCCGGGGAAAAAATCAATGACCTTGTCATTGCCGAACACTGCGAGCGGATTGTCCGTCGCGATCTTGAAAATCGCATCCTTCATCCGCGTCTGCGCACGCGGGGCGACATCGAGATTGATCCACAGGCACACGCCCGAAAAGAGCACCGCGAGCACCCAGACCGGGAGGCACGCGCGCGCGATGCTCACGCCGGTCGTCCGCATCGCGGTGAGTTCATTTTCCGCCGAGAGGCGGCCAAAGACGAGCAGCACCGCCGTCTGGAATCCCCACGGGATCGTGAAGGTGAACGAAAACGGCAGCACGTACGCGATGAACGTGAAGATGAGGCTCGGCGGCGCGTTCTGGTTGATCAGCAGCTCGAGCAGTTGCTTGAAAATGTTCCCCAGCACGAGCACGACGCTGAGCACGGTGACAGCGAAGATCGCCGACACCAGCAATTGACGTCCGATGTAGCGGTCGAGCAGGCGCACGGCGCGGACGTTGCCCGCACGCCGGAGGGCAATGCAAGCGCGGTGTGCCCGCGCGCGACGAAGTTCCCATTTGCGCGGGGCGCGGCACGCCTGCCATGCTGCGCGCGATGGCATCACACGCAGACGTCGCAATCATCGGGGGCGGTCCCGCGGGCTCCGCCGCCGCGATCCTGCTCGCACGCGCGGGCCGGCGCGTCGTCCTGTGCGAAAAGGAAGCCTTCCCGCGTTTCAAGATCGGCGAATCGCTGCTCCCGCACTCGCTCGATCTTTTCGACAAACTCGGCGTGCGCGAGGAACTCGCGCGCCACGCCTTTCCAAAAGCTGGCGGCGAAATCGCCACTGCCTGCGGGCGGCGCACGCAGCGTTTTTATTTCGAGGGCGCCATGCAACTCAGCCACCGCAGCGCCTACCAGGTCGAGCGCGCGTGGTTCGACAAGATGCTCCTCGACCGCGCCGCGGCGGACGGCGTCGAAGTCCGCCAGCCCTGCGCCGTCACCGGCATCACTTTCGACGAGACCGGTGCCACACTCGCGACCGGCGGCGGCGAAATCCGCGCATCGTACGTCCTCGACTGCTCCGGGCGAAATGCCGTGGTCGGCTCGCAATTCGACCTCAAGCGCAGCTACGATCACCTGCAAAAATTCAGTGTCTTCGCCCACTACGAAGGCGTCCAGCGCGACGAGGGCCGCGATGGCACGCTCACCCGCCTCGTCCGTGGGAAGCGCTCCTGGTTCTGGCTCATCCCGATTGATGCGCGACGCACGAGCATCGGAGTCGTGATGGACATCGCGGACTTCCGCGCCGCGCGTGTCAGTCCGCAGGCCGCGCTGGAAAATGAGATCGCCGCCGCCCCCGTCATGCATTCGCGCATGGCCGCCGCCGAGCGCATCACCGAAGTCCACGCCGTCGGCGACTACAGCTACCGGAACACCCGCATGCACGGCCAGCGCTGGCTGCTCGCCGGCGACGCCGCGGGATTCATCGACCCGATCTTCAGCACCGGCGTCTTCCTCGCACTGCACAGCGCCGAGCAGGCCGCGGGGACGCTGGACTTTGCCCTGCGCCACCCGCTCCTCGGTCGCCTCCGCATGGCCTCGTACGCGCGCGACCTGAACCGCCAGATGAACCGCTACCTCCGCTTCGTCACCTCATGGTACACGGATGAATTCGTGGACGTCTTCACCGCCGCGAATCCCCCGCTGCAAATCCCGCAGGCCGTCAACAGCGTCCTCGGCGGCAACATCCACCCGAACTTCAGCGTCTGGTGGAGGCTCCAGCTTTTTTACCTCGTCCTCTGGGTGCAAAAGCGCCATGCACTCGTCCCGCGACTCGACGACATGAAAGCCGAATCCGCGCCAGAAGCAGCCACCACGGCTTGAGCCTCTGCGAAAAAATCATCTCCAAATCCAATCCACACCATGAAAACACTGCCCACCGCCACCGCCACCGGGCACTGCACGGCGCAGTGCGCCCTCGCCGCCGCCGCACTTTTTCTCGGCGCATGTTCCGCCACCACCGGCTCCCTCAAAAATGCCACCGAGCGCCACGGCAGGTACAATTTTCCAGCGGCAAGGAGCAAATCGTCGGCGAGATCGCCATCCGTCATACGGATGACAATTTCAGGGCCACGATCACCAAAGGCCCCGGGGTCCCGCTGCTCACGATCTCGGCTAAGTTCGCGATTGATTCAAAGTCGAAGGAAACCAAGGAACGTCAGATGGTCTCCTCGCATGTCAGCGGCCCGCTCTCGCATGGCGGCCTCACCTACCGCCCAAAGGATGTTGCAAAAAAATCCGCCGCAAATCTCGCCCGCACGACCTACGCGTGGGCCGCGCTGCCCGAGGTCTTCATGTGGGGTGAGAGCGACGCCAAGGGTGGCGAGAGCGTCCGCGTGACGCTGCCTGATCTGGCCACGCACGCACGGGCCAATGACGGTCATGTGAAAAACTTCGACTACTCCCGCCATCAGAATCCCACCGGCCAGCCGCTGCCCCGGCGCGATCTGAAAAAGCTGCCGCTGCTCGAAAATGTGATCTGCCACCTCGACTAGCACGGTTTCGCGGCGGGGCTTCCCGTCTTATTCTTAAACTTATTCGTATTCTTATTCTTAATGTGGGCCGGGCCACGCCGGGCCGCATCAGCGGAGGATTAAGAATAAGATTAAGAATAAGAATAAGACCGAAATCTCCCGCACGATGCACCGGGCATCCGCACACACCCATTGGAACAGCCCCGCCTGAAAATCGCTGAGCGCACGGCGCACCTCATCACGCAGCGTCCGCGCCTGCTGTGGGGCATTCTTTTCGCACTGCTGCTCGCGGCGGGAGCAGTCATCATCGGCCGTTCGCGGCTGAACAGCGAGGTGCTCGACATGCTCCCGCGGCACTTCGAGAGCGTGCAGATCTACAAGCTCGCGGATCGCGAATTCGGCTCCGCGCGCGAACTCATCATCGGTCTCCTCGCACCGTCGGACGAGGTGGACATGGACGGCTTCACCGAGCACTTTGCCGCCTCGCTGCGCCGGGAGAAATGGGTTGTGCGCGTGATGGATCGCTCGCCGCTTGAAGCCCCCGGCGGCCTCGCCGACCTCCGCGCCGTCGCACTGCCGCTCATGCTGAACCAAGGCGACGACGACTTCGCAAAACTCCTCGACACACTCCAGCCCGACGCCATCACCGCGCGCCTCGCACGGCTCCGGGCAAAGCTCGAATCCGGCGTCGGACTCTCGCAGGCCGAACTCGAATACGACCCGCTCGGCATCGTCTTCCCCGCGCTGAAAAGCCTGCGCACCACAAAGCTCTCCGCCGCCGCCGATCCGCTTTTCCGAAGCGTCTTCGTGCATTGCGATCAGCCCGACCTGAACGAGCCCGCGTGTGCCGCGACGATGAAAAAGTTCGAGGACTTCAAGAAGCGCGTCATCGCCGAATGGAAGGGCCCCGCACCCGAAATCTTCTGCACAGGCCGCACACCGTACGTCGCCGAGATGGCCTCGAAGATGAAGAGCGACATCACCAGCACACTCGCGAGCAGCCTCGTGCTCGTCGCGCTGACATTTTACGCGGGCTTCCGCCGCTGGAAGCCGCTGCGCGCGATCATGGATTCGCTCATGCTCTGCTGCATCCTCGCGATCGCGTGCGGCGCAGCCTTCTACGCCGAGCTGAACATGATCACCATCGGCCTCTGCGCCATCCTCGTCGGCCTCGGCGTGGACTTCGCGATGATCCTCTACGCGCTCTATCTCCACGAGCGCGCCGAGGGAAAAGGCCACGAAGAATCCATCGCCGCCGCGCTGCGCACGCACGGCTCGGGAATCTGGTTCGGCGCGCTCACCACCGCCGCCGCATTCCTCTGCTTACTCGGCAGTGGCTCGCTCGGCTACGAGCAGCTCGGGGTGCTCATCGCGTGCGGCATCCTCATCGCCGCCGCGGTCATGATGACGTTCTTCTGGCTCTTCCTCGGCATCACGCTCCCACGGTGGCTGTTCAAAATCATCCTCGGCGTGCTCGCGTGCGCCGGCGTGGTCAGCGTGTGGTTCATCGCCACGACGATCCGCTCCTGGAGCACGAACGTGTGGCAGAACATCATCTCCGGCGCGGGCCTCGCGCTGCTCGCGATGGCCGCCGCGCATTTCCTTTGCAAATGGATCCCACGCCTCTCCACCATCGCGATGTCGCGCCCGTGGAAACTCCTCGCGCCCGCGTGCGCCACGTTCCTCGCGCTCGCGATCGTCGCGTTCGCGCCAATCGGAAAACTCATCTTCGATCTGAATCCCAGATCCCTCGAACCGCGCAACAGCATCGCCGGCCGCGCGCTGCGCACCATCATGCAGCGCGTGAATCCCAGCGGCATCGAGCCCGTCCTCGCCGTCATCCGCGCGCCCGATGCCGAGTCGCTCTCCGCGTCGTGGCAAACGGCACACGCCGCATGGGGCAAACTCACCGCGGAAGGCGGCGCGCAAAGTCCGCTCCTCTCATCCCTCTCCACACCCGCCGGACTCGCCACATCCCCCGCGCGGATGAAAGCCAACGCCGCGAAACTCGCCGCCGTGGATTTTTCAAAAGCCACCGCCGCCTTCGACGCCGCACTCGTCGCCAGCGATTTCACACCCGAACAATTCACCTCCGCGCGCGGACTCCTCACCGCGCTCGGTGACGCCGCGCAGGGCCGCATGAACCTCGTCGAATGGAAACGCAACCTCCCCGAGAGCAGCGCATGGTGGTTTTTGATCGACGGCTTTCTCTCTCGCGAACATCCCATCGGCATCGCGCACCTCCGCCCCGCCGCCGACATCCGGACGGAAGCGCAGGCCGCCGCGCTGCGTAGCGCGCTCGCATTGCCGGGCATCGAAGTCGGCCTCTCCGGCTGGGGCTACACGCTCGCCGAACTCGGCCCCTGGTCGCAGCGGAAAATGGTGCAGCTCACTGCGCTCATGACCGGCCTGAACATCGTGCTGCTCACCTTCCTCCTCCGCGCCTTCAAGCCCGTCTGCATCCTCATGCTCGGCCTCGCCCTCAGCGTCGGCGCGCTCATCGCCACGCTGAAATTCACCGGCATCGCGCTGAACCTTTTCAACGTCCTCGCCTTCCCGCTCGTGCTCGGAGTCGGTGTGGATTACGGCATCTACATCGCCCTCGCGCTGCGCTCACCCGATCCCTCGCGCGAACTCAGCGCACTCATGAAGCCCGTACTCCTCAGCGGCCTCACCACCGTCGTCGGCTTCGGCTCGCTCGCATGGGCGCAAAATCCCGCGCTGCGCGGCCTCGGCCTCGTGTGCGGCATCGGCATCGCCTGGTGCCTGCTCGCCACATTCATCTTCGTCCTCCCCGCCTGCGCGCTCATCACCCGGAGGAAAAAGTGCCATCCATGATGCACCCGCAGACTCCACAAATCACCGCGCGACTTTCTTCGTCGTCAGCCGAACACGCCTGCGGTGGGGTCAACGCCCGACGCCCAACTTCCAACGCCCAACTTCCAAGGGCTGCAATTCGAGCGCGCAGCATTGTTTCCCTTGAGCGTTGGGCGTTGGGCGTGGGCCGTCGGGCGTTGAAATCCCTCCCTCCCAACTCTCAACCCTCACCTCTCAACTAGCCCGGATGCGCTCGCTCTACAGCCTCAGCGCATTCAAGGCCGCCTTCGCCCTCGCGCAGCTTCTCCCCCGCCCCGTCATGCGGAAGATCGCCGACTCACTCGCGTGGTGGACTCTGCGCGCTTCGCCGGAATTGGAAAATCTCACGCGCGAAAATCTTTCCATCGCCACCGGCCTCCGCGGCGAAAAGCTCACCGCCCTCACGCGCGAAAATGCCCGCTGCTTTGCGCGCATGCTCGCCGATTATTTTCTCTGCGCCGGCGAGCACGCGAACCACGCGAACGATCTCCTCGAGTCCACCGAAGGTTGGGAGCATCTCGCCGCCGCCCAGTCCGCCGGCCGCGGAACGATCCTCGTCACCGGCCACCTCGGCCACTGGGAACTTGGCGGCTTGCTCCTCGCCTTGCTCGGCCTGCGCATGACCGTCATCACTTTGCCCGAGCCCTCCGACGCGCTCACACGCTGGCGCGGCGCGTGTCGGAAAAGGCTCGGCATCGGCACCATCCCGGTCGGCCCCGGCTATGATTTTGCCTTCGTCGAGATGCTCCGCACGCTGCGCAGCAACGCCTGCCTCGCCATGCTCGTGGATCGCCCCTACCACGGCACCGGCGTCGCCGTCCGGCAATTCGGCCGCACCACGGAATACAGCACCGCCGCCGCGATGCTCGCGCACCACACCGGCGCGGCCGTCATTCCCGCATTCGTCATCCGCACGCCGGATCACCGCTACCGCGCCATCACCTGCCCTCCAGTCGAGATGGCCGCTGGCCCGCTTCGCAGCACCATCCAGGAGAATACGCAGCGCATCGCCGATGTTTTTGAAGGTCGCATCCGCGCGCACCCCGAACAATGGTTCAACTATGTCCCTCTCTTTCAAGATCCGTAGCCTGCTCGCGCTGACTCTTCTCACTGCCGCCGCACACGCGCAGCAGCTCTCCGCCGAGGACGAGAAGGCCCTGCTCACTCGACTCCGCGAGCACCGCGCGCAATTCCCCGCGCTCACCGCCGACTTCACCGAGGAGCGCACCACACACCTGCTGAACAAACCCATCCGCGGCACCGGCACCATTGTCTTCCACGCGCCGGGGAAATTCCGCCGCGAACTCAAGGGCACCTCGCCCAGCCTCACCGTGTCGAACGGCACGGACCTCTGGATCTACTATCCGAACTTCAGCGAGGCCGAGCACTACACGCTCGGGAAAAAACAGTTCTTCGACGACAGCCTCGCCGCCCTCACCGCCGGGCTGAACTTTCACGATGTCGAAAAATTCTTCCGCGTCTCGCCCGCACGCGAAGGCACCGGCTGGCGCATCGTCCTCACGCCGAAATCCGCCGGTGTGCGCCGCCTGCTCACGACCCTCACCGTCTGGCTGAATGCCGAGGCCGTCGTCGAAAAGACCGACGCCGCGCTGCCGAAGGGCGACCGCATCGTCACGACGTATCGCAATGTCCGCGCCCACAAGACTGTCGAGGCCAAGTTCGACTTCACGCCGCCCGCCGCCGCGCACATCAGCACGCCGCTCGGCGACTGATCGGTTTCGTCGCATGGCTCGCGGGCAGAAAAATCCTCCCGCTTACTTCGCCCTCACCGCGATGCCCGCGGGCGGATAGTTTGAAACGACATCCCACGCGAGCTTCTGCAGGATCGCGTGCTGCTCGTCGCTCACGCTACGTTCCGTGATTTTGTGACCGACGGGACTCATCCCGTACATCGCCGCAAAGTCGCAGTATGCCGCGAGCACCATGATGTGCCCTTGCCCATGCCCGATCGGATCGCGGAAAAGTTTCGACTGCTGCGTGATGCCGGGAAATTGCCCCGCGACGACCATCGCCCGCAGCTTCACGACCGCATCGCCGACCGGAACGATGAACACATGTTTGCCATACTGCTTGTTCAATTCGTCCACCTGCGCCTCGATCCGCTTGCGCCATTCATCAATCGCCGCCTGCAAGTCTTCGATCTTCGCCGCATCGCGCTGCGCGTTGTCTTTGATGCGTTTGTCCGGCGCTCCCGCGGCCGGCGGCGCGACGTCGAACGGATACCACGACCCTTGGATGAGAAAGCGCATGTTCGGATTATGCTTTATCCCTAACTCGACAAAATTCGCGATGCCCGGATCGGGAATCATGACATGCGGTGCCATCGTAAAGACGTCCACCTTGCCGCTCACAAGCGCGGGCTTCGCAGTGTTCTTGGCGTCGGGATATTCCCAATGCTGGATCACCTTCGATCCGCCGATGCCCTGCAGGCCCACGCGCACGTGCCCTTGGATCGCCGTGGACTTCACCATCTCATCAATCATCGGCGGCACGAACATGTGGAAGCTGTGCCCGGTGTAAAACACGCGCTGTCCTGCGGGAGCCTTCGCATCATCGGCGGGAGCGTTACCGCAGAATGCCAGCAGCAGGACGAGCCCTGCGACGGCGGCCGTGAAGGCGTGAGTGATGCCCCGTGCGGGCGCGGCGGATGGTCGGCGATGGGTGCTCATGGGATGGGTGTGAAAATTTTCGCATCTGCCGGACTTCACTCAAACTTCAGCTTCACGAAGTCGTTGTTATCGAGCGGCAGCGAGAGTTCCACCGTCTGCGGTGACGTTTGTTTGAAAGGGATTGCGCCGTGCGTCGCGGACTCGGCTCGCGCGATTTTGCGAGGCACCCTGACCGTCAGCGTGAGATTCGCGATCGGCTCCGCCGTATAGTTTGCGAGCGGCATGACGATGCCGGTCCCGTGCGGCATGAAGACCGCATCCACGAGTGGCACGTTGCAAGTGATCGGCTTTGCGACACCGGCACTGCGCACCGGAGCAAGGATAAATTCGCGGATGCCAGCGGGGAATTTCCACGGGTTCGCTGTGCGTTCCAGCACCGCGGCATCCTTCGCTTCCACCACGGAAAGCCCCACGCCGTCCGTCACTTTTTTTTGCAGCGCATTGCGCGCATCGAGCGCGTCCTTGATGTACGAGAGCGACGGCAGAAAGCCCGCGCAATACACCGTCCCCTTCCCCGCCGCGCCGCGCACCACGGCCGCCGACTTGTCCTTGAATGTCGCGAGCACTTCCGCTGCGCCGCGCGGCGTGAGCGCTTGCTTCACGGAGAGAACGTCAGCCGCGCCGCCGTCCCATCGCACCTCATCCTTCGCGGCGAGCAACGCGAGGTAGCGGCCCGACGCCGATTGTTTCTGCAACTCCGCAACCTCACCGCGCACCGCGGGCAACAGATCATCGAGCACATCCAGCGGGCGGTTGAATTCATCGCGCGACGCCGCGCCCGCCGTGAGCCACAGCGTGCCGCCGGCCTTCACCCATTCCCTCAGCTTTTCCGCCGCCGCACGCGTGAGGTTCGGCCCGCTGAGGTAGCACACCGAATATCCGCCGAGCATTCCCTTCGCGGCCTGCTGCTCGGACACGACATCCACCGGCACCTGCGCGTGCGTGAGCGCTAGCCATGTGTGCATGCGGTCGAAGCCGTAGGCCAGATTGCGATCGATCGTCCACGCATCACTCGCGGAACTGTAGAGCAGCGCGACCTTCGCCGGTGCGGGCATCGCGGTGAGCAGCATGTCCTCGACCGCGCCGATCTCGCGCGTGATCGCCGCGTTCGCCGTCCAAGTCTCCGGCCTGCCTTGCCACACATGGCTGCGCCAGAACGGGCCGCCCTCGTGCGTGGCCCACGTCGGACCGTAGCTGAAGCTGTTGAAAATTTTCACGCCGCGCGCGACCCCACTCGTGGCCTTGAGCTTGATGTCCCACGCCTTGCGCCCGGCGTGCGACACCAAATGATGCCCGATCACCTGCCCGCGTTCGCGCGCAGCGGCGCGCATGAGGTCCACATTGAAAGACGCGCACTGATACGTGGAGGAACCGTTTGCCCAGTCCTCGCCCCAGATCGCATTTTGATCCGGGGCATCGAGCAGCTCGAAATAGTCCACGCCCTGCGTGCAGAAATTCCCCGTGTAGATCGCCCCGTCGCTGAAATTCGCGAGCACCGGAAAAGTGCCGCCAAATGCCGGTTCGATCAGCTTGCGCTGCGTGGCCATGAAATCGCCGAGCGCGCGCGTGCGGAATTTCTGCGAGAAAAAATACAGCGCGGGAAATTCATCGCGCTGCTCGCCCGTGACCATCTTCACCGCGTCCCAATCCTTCACGAGCAGATCGGTCGGGGACTTGCCCATCGCCTTCAGCCACGCGCGGAAGTACTCCGCATACGACGGATCCTTCGCGGCAAATTCGAGGGGCTGCCCCGTCGGCTCGTCGGTCAGTTCGGCAAAGACGATGTCCTTCGCGGAACCGCCATGTTTTTTGAAATCCGTCACCGCGAGTTCAATGCGCGCCTTCATTTTCTCCACGTCGGGATGGCAATAGGATGCATCCTTCATGAACCACGCGCCGCCGATGTGCCGCCCGTGCGACGGTGTGAATCCGAAATAGCCGAGCGTCTTTTCCTCCCGCGCCCGCAGTGCCTCGTCGGGTGGCGTGAAGTGGTTCTCGATGGCCGCGGTGACGAAAAACGGAAATTTCTCCAGCGGCTTCCCGTGCGTCGGCCACTGGTGCGAGTCAGCGAGCCTGCCGTTCTCCTCGGCGATTTCGCGGTCAGTCTTGAACACCGCAAGATTCTCCGGCGTGAGCAGATTCGGCGGCGCGAAAATCGCGACGGTGCCCGGCTGGTTGTCGAGCTTCAGCGTACGGATGATCGCCTTTTCATCCGGCGCAGTCGCAAACTCGAACGTGGCGCGCAGTCGCTCCGCATACTCCGTGAAGGCGTGGCGCGCAGTGATGTGCAGCATCGCGCCGGAGTCCTGGTAAATCATCGGCGTGATGTTGCACCATGGAGTGCTCTCGCCGGACTTGAGCATGTCCGTCTTCTTCGCAGAGACTCCCGCGACGGCTCCCGCGCGCGCGAGCGAGTA
>JANXZI010000552.1 GCA_025355595.1 Spartobacteria bacterium | reverse complement strand
CAAGACGATGAACGTGCCCTTCGTCAGCGGCTCGGCGCGGTTCGATGCGATGGTCGTGTGCCCGTGTTCGATGGGCACGCTCGGGCGCATCGCCGCCGGCACCAGCGACTCCACGCTGCTGCGCGCGGCGGATGTTTTTTTAAAAGAGCGCCGCAAGCTCATCCTCGTCCCGCGTGAGACGCCGTGGAATCTCATCCACGCACGCAACGTCTCCACGCTGCTCGAAGCCGGCGCGCTCGTGATGCCCGCCTGCCCCGGCTTCTACAGCCGCCCACAGACCGTCGAGCAGGTCGCCGACACGGTTGTCGATCGCATCCTCGATCACCTCGGCCTGCCGGTGGGCGGGGCGTTCCGGTGGGGTGAAAATGTGGAGTGAAGCGTGTGGAGCGAGTGCGGCGCAAAGCAGGCCTGCTCTTTAGCGCGCCAAACTCGTAGCTGCCGCTGGCCCTCGGAGTGGCAAGCGACAGCGCGACACCGCCTTCGGATGGGATTTCCGGCGGGCCTTTTCCTCGATTGCAAAAATCCCGCCGAGCGCGTCGCGTGCCTCCGAAGGCGGCGTGGCGCTGTCGCTTCCCGCCGCACTCCACGGGTCGTCCTTCAATTCGCACGGCGACGACATTTCTTGAATGCACTAGATCTCAAACAGCGCCCGGATCTTTTTCCGGAAACCCATCGTGTACTCCTGCCGCTTCTGCTCGACGAGTTGCGAGGGTGTCTGTGCGGCGAGGACGCCGTCGGTCATCATCCGGCGGCGCGCGAGGAGGTCGCTCAGGCGTTCCGCGAGCGCGGCATTTTCCTGGAGGAGCGGCTGGAGGCGCGCGCGATCGATTTCCCAGAGTTCGCAATCGGTCTTTGCCACGACGGTCGCGCTGCGCTTTTCCCCGGTGAGCAGGCACATCTCGCCGAAGGCCTCGTTCGGCCCGAGGTCGGCGACGATCGTGTCGGTCCCGTTCGCGTGGATCACGACATCCACCTCACCGTGGATGATGACGAACATCGAGCAGCCCTCACTTCCCTGCCGGATCACTCTTTCGCCGCGGCCGAAACGGATGATCTTCGCGTGTTCGAGGAGCCGGTTCTTCTGCGCTTCGTCGAGCGTCGAGAGAAGCTCCTGGCGGGAGAGCTGCTCGCGCAAGTCCGTGGCGAGCTTCCCGGGATGCGCCGCCGGGCGGCGAAGCTCGACGGTGCGCATCGGGAACGGAATCGCGAGGCCCGCGCGACGCGCCTCGTACCAGACGTTCGTGCGGATGGCGTCCTCGATGTCATTGAAGCGCCGCTCATCATCGAGACTGTACTTGATCTCGTAGATGATGGACGACTCGCCGAATTCCTTCAGGAAAACCTTTGGCGGCGGGACCGCGAGCACGCCCGGTGCGTTCGCCGTGGCGCGCTGGAGGAGCTCGCGCAATTGATTCGGCGGGACGCCGTACTCGAAGCCGATGCGGATGCGGTTCGAGTGGGCTTTCGTCGGGTAGCTGAGGTTGACAATCGTGTGCGAGACAATGGCCTTGTTCGGAATGTCGAGGTAGTAGTCGTCGTTCGTGCGCAGCTTCGTGGAGCGCCAGTTCATCTCGATGACTTCGGCGC
Source organism: Spartobacteria bacterium (assembly GCA_025355595.1). Taxonomy (GTDB): domain Bacteria; phylum Verrucomicrobiota; class Verrucomicrobiia; order Chthoniobacterales; family Chthoniobacteraceae; genus SXWH01. The sequence continues at coordinate 4,209 of JANXZI010000552.1, read as the reverse complement.
GCTGCAAATCCACGATGAGCCAGTCGCCGACGCGGAACGGTTTTCCAAACTGGAGCGCGATGCCCGAGATGATGTTCGCGAGCGTCTCCTGCATCGCGAAACCGATGACCACCGCGACGATCCCCGAGCCCGCGATGAAGGTGTCGATTTGGAACCCATACGCCACCTTCATCACGAGCGTGAGGGCGACGCAGAAGACCGCGAATCCGAAAACCTGCTGGAGAAGTTTCGGCGCCTCTGCGCCGTGCTTCCGGGCAAACCAGCGCTGCCAGTAAAAACTGCGGAATAACTGGAGCAGGAAGATCACGCTGAGGATGATCAGCGCCGCGTGGAAACCGCGGATGCCCTCGTCGTGCCACCGCGTCACCGTGCCCCCGGCATGCTCCTCCGCCTGCAGCATGCGCAGCGGCGCGTACGCGGCGAGCGCGACGCAGAGGAACTGGAACATGAGCCCGAGCGGAACGGCGTGCTTTCGCTTCAGCCACCGGCCGATCGCGAGGGTCGCGAGGTAGATGAGCGGTGCGGCTCCCAGCGCCACGAGCGCCGTGGGCTTTTCAAATGCGGAGGCGAGGATGTGCGCGACGGTCACGGCGCGAGTGCATGCCTCACTTTGCGCCGTGCGTCGAGAGTGGACGTGAAGTGGGCGCGGTTTTCAACCTCGCGCGGGTGAGCGCAGCGAGTCGGCGCGGATCGCAGGCGTCGGCGGAAGCCCATGTCCGCGCTCTGCCGGGCACGCCTTTCACCCCCCTGCACTCGGTCACCGCGGCGGGGAAAATCCGGGAGATGCCCTCACTGCTTCGCGATGAAGATGCACTTCTCCCGCCGGCGCGCGCAGAGATCGCCGGGGAGATTCACTTTTGCACCGCGCGACTCCAGCAGGCTGCGCACGGATTCGACTTCGGCGAAACCGTAATTTGCGACAGCGTGCCGCGCCAGCCAAAGGTGGATGAGTCGGCGCTGGAGCGCGAGCGGCAGCGAGCGGAGCAGCGGAACTGGCAGAGCGTCGGGTGCGCCGCGGAGCTCCGGCTGCGCGGAGAGAAATTCATCCTCCGCGCGCAGCAGTTCCGTCGTGCGCAGCAGCGCGGCGCGCACATCGCGCCCAAGCGCGGCAGTGAGCGCGGGAATCGCGGCGTGCCGCATCCGATTGCGCGTGAGGCGCGGGTCGGCATTCGATTCATCCTCGCGAAAAGGCAGCGCATGATGCGCGACGTAGGCGTCAATTTCCTCGCGCCATGTGGCGAGCAGCGGGCGTGCGATGAGCAGCGCCGCAGAAAAATTTGTCGCGCCAGTTCCCTGCGAGCGCGGGCGGAAATCCGCGGCGTCCGTCGCGGCGCTCGTGTCTTCGCTGGAGCGTCCGAGCGTCGAGACCGCGCTCATGCCGCAAAGGCCGGATGGTCCCGCGCCGCGCAGCAGATTGTGCAAAAAAGTTTCGACCTGATCGTCCGCGTGATGCGCAAGAAAGAGGCGCGGGCACGCGCGCTCGATCGCGATGCGCGCGAAAAATTCATGACGTGCGCGGCGTGCCGCAGTCTCCAGGGAAAGGCGTTCCTTCTTCGCGAGCGCGGCGACATCGGCGGTTCCGGTGATGCATTCGACGCCGATGGCCTCCGCAAATTTCCGCACGAACTCCGCATCCTCGCCGCTCTCGTCGCGCAGGCGGTGATCGAGATGCACGGCGGTCAGTTTTTCAAATCCGCGTGCGTGCAGCCAGTGCAACAGCGCGATGGAATCGCGTCCGCCGGAGACGCCGACGAGTTGCGGCTCGTTGGGAGAAAATACGTCCGGGATCGCGAGGGTCGGGATGGGGTCGGAGGAGCGGCGCACGGTTTTTTACAGAGTGAAGCCGCGAGGCGTGGCGAATAAAAGCACCGGAATCGATCCTGAATTTTGTCCCTGAAAAAAATCAACCGAGATCGGAACAACCAAGATCGGAACACGGGAGAGGAACAACCGGGAGCAGATCAACCGGGAGCAGAAAATCCGGGAATCGAAAAGGCGGCAGCGGAACGCCAACGGCGTTCCATCTTTCAGCCCAAGGTTGCGAGGAACGAGCTACCCTGGGAACCCTGCCCCCTGTGGGCAACAACCCGAAGGGGTTTCATCCCTGCGAGGAATCCAAGTCGCGCTCACGCAAAATCCGATCAGCGGATGCAGCCCTTTCAGGGTTGTCGCCGTTCTCCATGCGAACCCAAGGTTGGCACTCCTGCGTCGCGCCAACCTTGGGCTGAATGCTATCAACGCCGTTGGCGTTGCGGAGGTCGCGTCGGAATGCTTCACGATGGGTGTTGCCGTTCGCAAAAAGGCAGCCCGATTCGCAAAGGGTTTACCCAAGAAGTCCGTTCGCAAGAAACCCAATTTGCAAAGTTCATGACCGCGTTACGCCACGACGATGTTCACGAGCCTGCCGGGGACGACGATGAGTTTCCTGATCGTCTTGCCGGCGATGGCTTCGGCGACTTTCGGCGCGCCCTTCGCGATGGCTTCGATGTCGGCCTGCGTGGCATCTTTCTTCACGATGATCTTGTCGCGCAGTTTGCCGTTCACCTGGACGGGCAGCTCGATTTCGTCCTCGATGAGCAGCGTGGAATCGAAGGCGGGCCATGTGGCGTCGGCGAGAAGCGCGTGCTCAGTGCTCAGTTCACAGGGCTCAATTTTCTCCGTGCTCGGGTTCTTACTTGGCACTGAGCACTGGGCACTGAGCACGGCATTCAGCTCCTCCGTGAGATGCGGCGCAAAGGGGTTGAGCACGAGCAGCAGCAACCGGATCGCTTTACGCGGACGCGGGTTCGCGGCGGTGAGTGCATTCGTGCAGACCATCATTTGTGCGATGGCGGTGTTGAAGCTGAGCGACTCGATGTCTTCGCCGACTTTTTTGATCGTGGCGTGGACGACTTTGGCGAGGGATTTTTCCATCGGCACGTCCTGCACGGCGGCACTGCACACCCACTCGCCGGCCTGATTTTCCTCCATCACGAGACGCCACACGCGCGCGAGGAAACGGAACACGCCCTCGACGCCGCTCATGCTCCACGGCTTCGTCGCCTCGAGCGGGCCCATGAACATCTCGTAGAGTCGCAGCGAGTCTGCGCCGTATTCCGAAATGACGTCGTCGGGGTTCACGACGTTGCCGCGCGACTTGCTCATTTTTTGGCCGTCTTCGCCGAGGATGAGGCCCTGGTTCACGAGTCGCTGGAACGGCTCGGGCGTGCTGACGTGGCCGAGATCGAAGAGCACCTTGTGCCAGAAACGCGCGTAGAGCAGGTGCAGCACGGCGTGCTCGGTGCCGCCGACGTAGAGGTCCACGCCGCCGGGCTTGCAAGTCGGCCCGTCTTGGGCTATTGCTTCCTCCGTGCTACGGAGCGCTTCGGGCGTTCGAGTGCTGGTCGCTTCGGCGGCAAGGCTCGCCGTAGCCTTTTTCTTGTACAGCGTTTTGGTCGCCAGAAGATTGTGTTTAGTGCGGACTTCTTCGACGTAGCAGACGCAGCCGTTCACCCGCTTCTCATACAGAATTGCGTCTAAACCGAGTTCTGTTTTCCCAGGATTGCGGATTTTGTCCGCAGTGCGGATGATCCATGGGATCAATTCGATGTCGGCAATGGAAATGGGTTCGAGCCCCCGCGCATGTTCGGATTTCGCGTCGCCGTGTTCGGAGGTGATGTGACGAATCGCATAGTTGTCCACGAATCTGCGCCATCCTGCGACATCGAGCCCGGTGGCTGCGGCGATGCGCGCTGCTTCTTCCTCCGAGACGATGTCGAAATTGACGAAGCGTTTTTCGTTGGTCGGATTGTGATTCGCGAAATCTACCAAGTCCAAAAGGCTCCGATGCCATTGAGCCCAATCCAAAATCCCGGCTTTCGGGCGTCCGCTCCAATACGCTTCCGCCTCCGCGCCGACGAAGCGGTCGGCGTTTTTGTTGTCCATGTAGCGCAGGTAATACCAGCACGAGCCGGCCCACTGCGGCATGGTGTTGGTCTCGCGCGTGGCGGTGGCGGTGTAGGCGATCCAGTCGCGGGCCTTGGTCAGCGGGCCTTCCGGGGTGCCGGTGGGTTTGAAATCGGCGAGGTCCGGCGGGACGAGCGGGAGTTCGCTTTCGTCGAGTGCGCGATGTTTTCCATTTTCCCACACGATGGGGAAGGGCTCGCCCCAGTAGCGCTGGCGCGAAAAAAGCCAGTCGCGGAGTTTGAAGTTGATCGTCTTTTTGCCGAG